>NZ_JAFHKI010000065.1 GCF_016937615.1 Pseudomonas lactucae
CCCCTCCCACACAAGCCCGCTCCCACAGTTTTAATCGAGTCGTTGATCAGAGCGCTTTAACGTCGATGATTTCAACGTCAAACGTCAAGGTTTTACCGGCCAACGGATGGTTGAAGTCGATGGTCACTTGCGCGTCATCGAAAGCCTTGACCACACCCGGCAACTCGGTATTCGCCGCATCGTTGAAAATCACCAGCAGGCCTTCCGACAGGTCCATGTCCTGGAACTGCGAACGCGGGATGATCTGTACGTTTTGCGGGTTGGGCTGGCCAAAGGCGTTTTCCGGCAGGATCTGCAAGGTGCGCTTGTCGCCGGCCTTGAAACCGAACAGTGCCGCTTCGAAACCCGGCAGCAGGTTGCCGTCGCCGACCCTGAAGGTCGCCGGGGCTTTGTCGAACGTGCTGTCGACCGTGTCGCCATTTTCCAGGCGCAGTGCGAAATGCAAAGTGACTTCCGTGTTCTGGCCGATGCGTTGCTCAGCCAATACCTGATCAGTCATTGACGGTCTCTCCGGTTTTCTTACTTTTGAACATGTCCAGCGCCAGCATGATTGCACCGACGGTGATGGCACTGTCGGCAAAGTTGAACGCGGGGAAATAATGACGGTTCTGCCAATGCACCAGGATGAAGTCGATCACATGGCCCAGGGCAATGCGGTCGTACAGGTTACCCAGCGCGCCGCCCAGCACGAGTGCCAGGGCGATCGCCAGCCAGGTGTCATCGCGCCCAAGGCGCTTTAGCCAGATCACCAGTATCGCGCTGACCACCAGCGCGATAACCGCGAACAACCAACGCTGCCAGCCACCGCCATCGGCGAGAAAGCTGAAGGCGGCGCCGGTGTTGTAGGCCAGGGTCCAACTGAAGTAATCCGGGATCACCACGATTTGCTGGAACATTTCCAGGGAGCCTTCGAAGTGAGCCTTGCTGACCTGGTCAACGACCAGGACCAGCACGCTCAGTACGAGCCAGCCCAGACGTCCGAAACGACTGGCTGCATTAGGCATAGTGGCGAACCTCGCCTTCACCGCTGATGTTGTCGACGCAACGACCGCAGATTTCCGGGTGCTCCGGGTTCACGCCGACATCTTCACGGCAGTGCCAGCAACGGGCGCACTTGGGGAAGGCCGACTTGACCACTTTGAGCTTGAGACCCGGCACTTCAGTGGCCACGGCATCCGCCGGGGCCTGGGCGAATGGCGCCAGGCTCGCGGTGGAGGTGATCAGCACGAAGCGCAGTTCGTTACTCAGCTTGGACAGGTCAGCAGTCAGGCTTTCTTCGGCAAACAAGGTGACTTCGGCTTGCAGGTTGCCACCTACGGCCTTGGCCGCACGCTGAACCTCCAGCTCCTTGTTCACCGCGACTTTAACAGCCATCACGCCTTCCCAGTATTCGCGGCCCAGTTCGAAGTCGGCCGGCAGTTCGGTCAGGCCTTCGTACCAGGTGTTGAGCATCACCGATTCGTTGCGCTCGCCCGGCAGGTATTCCCACAGTTCGTCGGCGGTAAACGCCAGGATCGGTGCGATCCAGCGCACCAGCGCTTCGCTGATGTGGTACAGCGCGGTCTGCGCCGAACGACGCGCCTTGCTGTTGGCGGCGGTGGTGTACTGGCGATCCTTGATGATGTCCAGGTAGAAACCACCCAACTCCTGCACGCAGAAGTTGTGGATTTTCGAGTACACGTTCCAGAAACGGTATTCGCCGTAGTGTTCCTGCAACTCGCGCTGCAGCAACAGGGTACGGTCCACGGCCCAACGGTCCAGGGCGAGCATGTCCTCGGCCGGCAGGAGGTCGGTGGCCGGGTTGAAGCCGGTCAGGTTCGACAGCAGGAAACGCGCGGTATTACGAATACGCCGGTAGGCATCGGCACTGCGGGCCAGGATCTGGTCCGACACAGCGATTTCACCCGAGTAGTCGGTCGATGCCACCCACAGGCGCATGATGTCGGCGCCCAGGGTGTCGTTGATCTTTTTCGGTTCGATCACGTTCTTCAGCGACTTGGACATCTTGCGGCCCGTCTCGTCGACGGTGAAGCCGTGGGTCAGCAGTTCGCGGTACGGGGCGTGGTCGTCGATGGCGCAACCTGTCAGCAACGAGGAGTGGAACCAGCCACGGTGCTGGTCGGAGCCTTCCAGGTACAGGTCGGCACGCGGACCGCTCTCGTGGCCCATAGGGTGCGAACCACGCAGCACGTGCCAGTGGGTGGTGCCCGAGTCGAACCACACGTCCAGGGTGTCGCTGATCTTGTCGTACTGCGGCGCTTCGTCGCCCAGCAGTTCGGCGGCGTCCAGCTTGAACCAGGCTTCGATACCCTCTTGTTCAACGCGCTGCGCCACGGCTTCCATCAGCTCGACGGTGCGCGGGTGCAGCTCGCCGCTTTCCTTGTTCAGGAAAAACGGGATCGGCACGCCCCAGTTACGCTGGCGGGAGATGCACCAGTCCGGACGGTTGGCGATCATCGAATGCAGGCGCGCCTGGCCCCAGGCCGGCACGAACTTAGTGTCTTCGATGGCTTTGAGCGAGCGCACACGCAGGGTGTCGCCGCTGGTCGGCTCTTTGTCCATGCCGATGAACCACTGCGCGGTGGCGCGGTAGATCAGCGGGGTCTTGTGGCGCCAGCAGTGCATGTAGCTGTGCTTGATGGTGTCGGTCTGCATCAGCGCACCGACTTCACGCAGCTTGTCGATGATCGGCTGGTCGGCCTTGAAGATGAACTGGCCGCCGAAGAATTCCAGCGACGGTACATAGACGCCGTTGCTTTGAACCGGGTTGATGATGTCATCGTTAACCAGGCCGTATTTCTTGCAGATGACAAAGTCGTCCACGCCATAGGCTGGCGAGCAGTGCACCACACCGGTACCCGAGCCGAGTTCGACGTAGTCAGCCAGGTATACCGGCGACAGGCGGTCATAGAACGGGTGACGGAAGTTGATCAGTTCCAGCGCGGAGCCGGTGGCGGTCGCGATCACCGAACCTTGCAGTTCGTAGCGTGCCAGGCACGCCTCGACCATTTCCTCGGCCAGCACCAGCAGGCGGTCGCCCACATCGACCAGGGCGTAGGTGAATTCCGGGTGCACGTTCAGCGCCTGGTTGGCGGGGATGGTCCACGGGGTGGTGGTCCAGATCACGATGGCCGCTGGCTTGCTCAGGCTGGCCAGGCCAAATGCCTGGGCCAGTTTGGCCTCGTCGGCGATGGGGAAGGCCACATCGATGGTCGAGGACTTCTTGTCTTCGTACTCGACTTCCGCTTCAGCCAGGGCCGAGCCGCAGTCAAAGCACCAGTTCACGGGCTTGAGGCCCTTGAACACGAAACCGCCCTTGACGATTTCGGCCAAGGCGCGGATTTCACCGGCCTCGTTCTTGAAGTTCATGGTCTTGTACGGATTGTCCCAGTCACCCAGCACACCCAGGCGGATGAACTCGGACTTCTGCCCTTCGATCTGCTCGGTGGCGTAGGCACGGCACAGCTCGCGGGTTTTATCGGCGCCCAGGTTCTTGCCGTAGGTCACTTCGACCTTGTGTTCGATCGGCAGGCCGTGGCAGTCCCAACCCGGGACATACGGTGCGTCGAAACCCGACAGGGTCTTGGAACGCAGGATCATGTCCTTGAGAATCTTGTTCAGCGCATGACCGATGTGAATCGTGCCGTTGGCATAAGGAGGGCCGTCGTGCAGGACGAATTTCGGACGATCCTTGCCAATTTCGCGCAACTTTCCGTACAGGCCAATACTGTCCCAGCGCTGCAGGATCTGCGGTTCGCGCTGTGGCAGGCCGGCCTTCATTGGGAAGGCGGTGTCCGGAAGGTTTAACGTGGCTTTATAGTCGGTCATTTAAGGCTCTTCGGTTAGCGATGGGCGCTAGGTGCAGCTAGTGCACGGGCGGCGGCGACATCCGCATTGATCGCCGTTTTCAACGCCTCGAGGGAGGCGAAACGCTGCTCTTCACGCAGCTTTTGGTGGAAAACCACCGTCAAACGCCGGTCGTATAAATCACCGGCAAAATCCAAAAGGTGAACTTCCAGGTGGGCCTTGCCATCACCCGCAACCGTGGGTCTGACGCCTATATTGGCGACTCCCGGCCACGATTGGCCGTCGATGTCGACGCTCACCAGATAAACGCCGGTCAGCGGCACACGACGGCGCTTGAGCTGCACGTTGGCGGTTGGCGTACCCAGTTGGCGCGCCAGCTTCTGGCCGTGCAGGACCCGACCGGCAATGCGGAAGGGGCGGCCGAGCAAACGCTCGGCCAAGGCGAAGTCGGCAGCGGCCAGGGCGTTACGCACCTGGGTACTGCTCACGCGCAGGCCATCGAGTTCGACGGTTTGCGCGGCTTCGACGGTGAAGCCCTGCGCAATGCCCGCGTGTTGCAGGAATTCGAAATCCCCGACCCGGTCGCAACCAAAACGGAAGTCGTCGCCGACCTCCAGGTGTTGTACGCCCAGGCCATCCACGAGGATACGGTCGACGAACTCGGCGGCGCTGAGGCTCTGCAAACGCTGGTTGAAAGCCAGGCAGAGGACGCGGTCCACACCTTCTTCAGCCAGCAGTTGCAGTTTGTCCCGCAAGCGGGCCAACCGGGCCGGCGCCGTTTCGGGGGCGAAATACTCCCGCGGCTGTGGCTCAAAAATCACCACGCAGCTGGGCACGCCCAACTCGACCGCACGCTCGCACAGCCGGGCCAGGATAGCCTGGTGGCCACGGTGAACACCGTCAAAGTTGCCAATAGTGGCGACGCAGCCCCGATGCTCGGGGCGCAGGTTGTGGAGACCTCGAACCAGCTGCATAACGCGCTTCTTGCTCATAAAGTGGTCGATTATAACCACACCCGGCCCCGGACGACAGGCAACAGCGCAGGGCAAATGGATCGAATCGATAAAACAGCCGCTTTATCGCGGCAAACTCTCTAACTCAGCGACTTGCGGTTGAAATCCCGCAGGCGGAACCCCTGCAGCAGCAACATCCCGAAGTACACCACCACGCCAGCGACGACCAGCACGCCCAGGCGCATGAAGCGCTCCAGCATATGGCCCTCGCTCCAGGCCGGCATCACATGCATCAGGCCGAGCAATACCGCCGACATCATTGCCACCGCCACCAGCAGCTTGAGGGCAAATACCCCCCAACCCGGCTGCGGCTGAAACATCTGCTGTTTGCGCAGTTGATAAAACAGCAGGCCGGCGTTGATGCAAGCCCCGGCGCTGATCGCCAGAGCCAGACCGGCGTGGGCCAGCGGGCCGATAAACACCAGGTTGAGCAGTTGCGTGACGATCAGCGTGAAAATCGCGATTTTTACCGGCGTACGGATGTTCTGCTGCGCATAGAACCCTGGCGCCAGCACTTTGATCACGATAATGCCGAGCAGACCGACGGAATAGGCGACCAGCGCGTGCTGGGTCATCAGGGCGTCATGGGCGTCGAATTGTCCATACTGGAACAGCGACACCGTCAGCGGCTCGGCGAGGATTCCCAGGGCCAAAGCACAGGGCAATACCAGGACGAAGCACAGCCGCAGGCCCCAATCGAGGATGCGTGAGTATTCCTGGCGGTCCTTGCTGGCGTAGGTGCGCGCCAGGGTCGGCAGCAGAATCGTGCCGAGAGCCACGCCGAGCACGCCGGACGGCAGCTCCATCAGACGGTCGGCGTAGTACATCCACGACACCGAGCCCGACACCAGTAACGAGGCGAAGGCGGTGTTGATGATCAGGGAGATCTGACTGACCGACACGCCCAGGATCGCCGGCAGCATATTGCGCATCACGCGCCACACGCCGGTGTCCTTGAGGTTCAGGCGCGGCAGCACCAGCATGCCGATCTTTTTCAGGTGCGGCAGTTGGTAGAGCAATTGCGCCAGGCCACCGGCCAGCACGGCCCAGCCCAGGGCCATCACCGGCGGATCGAAATACGGCGTGAGGAACAGCGCAAAGATGATCATGCTGACGTTAAGCAAGGTCGGCACGAACGCCGGCACCGAAAAACGGTTCCAGGTGTTGAGGATGGCCCCGGCCAGGGACGACAGCGAGATCAGCAATATATAAGGAAAGGTTACGCGCAACAGGTCTGTGGTCAGCGCGAATTTTTCCGGGGTGTTGGCAAAACCGGGCGCCGTGGCCCAGATAACCCAGGGCGCCGCGAGCATGCCGGCAATCGTCACCAGCATCAGCACCAGGGTGAGCAGGCCCGAGACGTAGGCAATAAAGGTGCGGGTCGCCTCCTCGCCCTGCTGGGTTTTGTATTCCGCCAGGATCGGTACGAAAGCCTGAGAGAACGCCCCCTCGGCGAAGATCCGCCGCAGCAGGTTGGGCAATTTAAAGGCAATAAAGAAGGCATCCGTGGCCATACTGGCCCCAAAGATGCGCGCCAGCAGGGTGTCACGCACAAATCCCAAAACCCGGGAGATCATCGTGATAGAGCTGACGGCGGCCAACGATTTGAGCAGATTCATTGAAAGAGTTTGCGCCTATAGATAAACAGCAGGCGAACTAAGCGCCCACTTATGCGATACTGCGCGCCTGCAACAGCACAGAGCCAAAGCTCGCGAGTTTACAGGTCAAGCGCCGGAAATAAATCACCCGCCTCTTCAGATCGACCACTCAGCAGTTCGCATCAGCCGCCCTTGACAACCCGTCAAGTCATCGGCATGATTCGCGGCCTATTTTGTTTGCTATTTCCTAAAAAGTCTTTCGAGGAGCTCGACGGTGGCCAACACACCTTCCGCCAAAAAACGTGCAAAACAGGCTGAGAAGCGTCGCAGCCACAACGCCAGCCTGCGTTCCATGGTTCGTACCTACATCAAGAATGTAGTTAAAGCCATCGACACCAAAGACGCTGAAAAAGCTCAAGCAGCTTACGTTCTGGCTGTGCCTGTTATCGACCGTATGGCCGATAAAGGCATCATCCACAAGAACAAGGCCGCTCGCCATAAGAGC
>NZ_JAFHKI010000066.1 GCF_016937615.1 Pseudomonas lactucae
GGGTGTGGTCAAGGCTTTCGATGACGCGCAAAGTGACCATCGACTTCAACCATCCGTTGGCCGGTAAAACCTTGACGTTTGACGTTGAAATCATCGACGTTAAAGCGCATCTTGATCAACGACTTCGAATTAAAACTGTGGGAGCGGGCTTGTGGTGGGAGGGGGCTTGCCCCCGATGGCGGTGGATTCAGTCAAAGATTTGTTTTCTGACCCACCGCCATCGCGGGCAGCCCCCTCCCACCTTTGATCTTCATTGTCAGCTGAGTCGCGTCGATCCTGACCCATAGCAGCTGCAACACACGAGGCACAGCATGCAAATCAAACTCGCCAACCCCCGTGGCTTCTGCGCCGGCGTGGACCGGGCGATCGAAATCGTCAATCGCGCCCTGGAAGTCTTCGGGCCGCCGATATACGTGCGTCATGAGGTCGTCCACAACAAGTTCGTGGTCGAAGACCTGCGCGCACGTGGTGCCATCTTCGTCGAAGAGCTCGACCAGGTGCCCGACGACGTAATCGTTATCTTCAGCGCCCACGGCGTGTCCCAGGCTGTGCGTACCGAAGCGGCAGGCCGTGGCCTGAAAGTCTTCGATGCAACCTGCCCGCTGGTCACCAAGGTGCATATCGAAGTCGCCCGCTACAGTCGCGACGGCCGTGAATGCATCCTGATCGGCCATGCCGGCCACCCCGAAGTGGAAGGCACCATGGGCCAGTACGACGCCAGTAATGGCGGCGCGATTTATCTGGTGGAAGACGAAAAGGACGTCGCCGCCCTGCAGGTGTGCAACCCCGAACGCCTGGCCTTCGTGACGCAGACCACCTTGTCCATGGACGACACCAGTCGTGTGATCGACGCCCTGCGCACGCGCTTCCCGGCCATCGGGGGGCCGCGCAAGGATGACATCTGCTACGCCACCCAAAACCGCCAGGATGCAGTCAAGCAACTGGCCGACGAGTGCGATGTGGTGCTGGTGGTCGGTAGTCCGAACAGCTCCAACTCCAACCGACTGCGCGAGTTGGCCGAGCGTATGGCGACACCGGCGTACCTGATCGACGGTGCCGAAGACCTGCAGCGCGGTTGGTTCGACGGCGTCGAGCGTATCGGCATTACCGCCGGTGCCTCGGCCCCGGAAGTGTTGGTGCGTGGTGTTATCCAGCAACTGCACGCCTGGGGCGCGACCGGCGCTGATGAGTTGGCTGGGCGTGAAGAGAACATTACTTTCTCCATGCCCAAGGAGCTGCGGGTGCGCTCGCTGCTCTGACGGCCACGGTGCCGTCGCCACGGCACAATGCCTGCTCGGCTCTATCGCTGCGCAGGCTGATGCGCCCGCTGGGTGCCAGCACCACCTGGTGCAGACTCTGCGCCGAATCTACTGTGCACACATGCAAGGTGCCCGCACGGAACCCCCCGCCTGCAAATACCGGTTCGCCCAACCCGCTGAAGCGTACCTGGCGCTTGACCGGTCCGTTGCCGACTATCGGGATGCGCCCGTTGTCCTGATGCTCCAGCAGCACCGGATTGTCTTCGTCCAGAGGGCCGCGCCCGCTGATATCCACGATCACCCGCCAGCCCCTGCTCCAGTCGTCGTGCCGGGCATGGATCACCACCGCCCGATTGCGCGCAATGGCTTCAGTACGTGCCAGGCGAAGGCCGTTCGCCAATGAGTGTGCTGCGCTGTACCGCTGCTGTGACTCCAGCAAACCCTTGAAACTGGGCACTGCCAAGTGCGCGAGGACGCCGCTTACGAGTAGCCCGAGCAGCAGTTCGATCAGGGTAAAACCACGTTGTCGCATGGGCCGTCCCTCCGTGGACGTGAGTCAATATTCAAGTGCAGCCCTAGGTATAGCGTCCAGCCGCTGGCGTTGAGTGATGGCATTTATGTCCAAAGTATTTCCCTTTGTTCCGCCGACGGCACGGCTGGAAAACCGCCGCTAGTCTTGGGTCGCACGGCAGGATTTACCTGCTTCTTTTTGGCCTTCGACACGGATGGCGACGGTAATGCTTGACGGCCTGAACCTGTTTTCCCGGCGCACTTTCCCTCGGCTTCAAGGCGGCATGACGCTGATTGAAGTGCTGGTGGCGGTGCTGATCCTTGCCATCGGCCTGTTGGGCGCTGCGGTGATCCAGCTCAATGCGCTCAAATACACCGACAGCTCAAGAATGACCAGCCAGGCCAGTTTTATCGCCTACGACATGCTTGACCGAATCCGCGCCAACACCGGGGTCGATTACTCATGGGGGCGGGGCGAACGCGCGCCGGCCAATAGCACCGCCGCCAGCGTGCGCGACCTGGACTTGCATGATTTCGAGGCCAATATCCTGAGCTTTGCCGGAGAGAGCGCCAAGGGCACGGTAGCCATCAGTGCCGGTGAGGCGACCGTCAGCATCAGTTGGGATGACAGCCGAGGTACCAACAGGTCTGGCGCGCGGGAAACCTTTGCCCTCACCAGCCGCATCGGCGATCAGTCGCAGGTGGGGCAGTGAGAAGCACAAATCTAGGTTTCAGCCTGGTGGAGCTGCTGCTGGCCCTGGCTGTCGGGCTGTTGCTGGTGTTGGGGATCGGCAAGGTGTTGATCAGCTCGCGGGCGACCCATGCCAGCCAGCAAGCCGCCATGTTATTGCAGGACGACGCGCGGTTCGTGCTGGGCAAGATGATCCGGGACATTCGCCAGGCGGGCATGTTTGGCTGCCTGGCCACGGCCTTTATCGAGAATGCCCCGGCGGCGTTCGAACGGCCGATTGGTTGGACTGCCGCTGGCAGTGCGACGTCGCTGACGCTGATAACCGCCAATCCGGGTGAAAGTGGCGACAAGCCTGACTGGACGGTGTTGTCCGATTGCGTCGGTACGGCTCAAGCCTATGCCGGGAACGCACCTGCACCTGCGCCTGGGCAGATTCGTTTTGCCGTACGTCAGCTCACTTACACCTTTGAGACGGGCCAGTTGAAGGTCAGCACGCCTGCCGCCCCGGCCAAGGTGGTATTGGTGGACAACGTGCGGGCATTCGATATCAGTTTTGGCATGGCCGCCAAAATGGATTCCATGCAGGTCGTGCGCTATGACAGTCGCCCGGCCAACGAGGCCCTGATACGCAGCGTGCGCATCCGCATGATGTTGCAGGACCCGGCAGATCGGGTAAAGGATCAAACCTACAGCGTCGTGGCGGCGCTACGAAACCGTTTGGGGTAGGGCGTCCATGGAGTTTTTCAATAATTTGCATTCGTTGCAGAGGGGGATGGCCCTGCTGATCAGTCTGGTATTTCTGCTGCTGTTATCACTGCTCGGGCTGTCGTCGATGCAAGGCGCTGTGGCGCAGCAAAAGGTCAGCGGCAGTTTCTGGCAGCGCAACCAGTCACTTCAGGCGGCAGAAAGCGGTTTGAGGCGGGGAGAGGGAGATGTGCGGCGAGCAGGGGGCATATGGCCGCGATGTTCCTCAGTTATTGCCTGTGCGCCGCCGCCGGAAGCGTTTTCGGTGGTTGGCGCCGGGACGAACCCTGTTTCGACGGTTACCTGGTTTGCCTTCAAGGGCGGCGTCTACGCCGTGCAATCCCTGGGCCCTGGCGTCGGGGTGGCGAATCTGCCGCCGCGTGTGTCTGCGAGGTTGTATCGGGTAACGGCGGTCGGGCTCAGTGGTCAATCGCGTACGGTGCTGGAGAGCCTGTATGCGCAGGTGGAGGAGGAGGGTGATCCACGTTTTCGACGGGTGTCATGGCGGCAACTTCAATAAGGAGCAATGGGATGGGCAGGGACAGCCAGGGGTTCACTCTGATTGAGTTATTGATTGCCGTGGCGATCATCACGGTGTTGGCCGCGGTTATTTACCCCGGTTACACCGGCCAGGTAAAAAAAGCTTATCGCGCAGAAATTGTCGCCCTTCTGTTGGAGCAGGCCCAGCATCTGGAGCGGTTTTATACGAGGAACGGCACTTTTATTGACGCAGGCGGCGTCAGTACCGGCAATGATCGCTATAGAATCACTGTTGCATTGAACCCTTTGGATTTCGTCCTGGTGGCGACGCCGGTCGCTGGATCCATGATGGTTGGCGACCCCTGTGGTGACTTCAGCCTGACCAGTACCGGTGCGCGGGAGAATCCGGGGGCGGCGCCTGAAATGTCGCGCCGCACATGCTGGGGGCAATGATGAGGATACTCGATCATTGGGCGCCGGGTGCGCTTGTTCCTTTTTATCGACTGGATCGAATGATGGCTAAGCAACAGCAAGTGGTGATCGTCGGTGGCGGAGTCATCGGTTTGTTGACGGCATACAACCTGGCAACCCAGGGGCAAGCGGTAGTGCTGCTGGAGCGCGCGGGTGTGGGGCAGGAGTCGTCTTGGGCGGGGGGCGGCATTGTTTCGCCCCTGTATCCGTGGCGCTACAGTCCGGCGGTTACCGCGCTGGCCCACTGGTCCCAGGATTTTTATCCGCAACTGGCTGAGCGACTGTTTGCCGCCACCGGCGTCGACCCAGAGGTGCATACCACTGGCTTGTACTGGTTGGACCTGGACGACGAAGCCGAGGCGCTGGCCTGGGCGGCCCGGGAAGGTCGCCCGTTGAGCAAAGTGGACGTGTCTGCCGCCCACGACGCAGTGCCGGTGCTGGGTGGCGGGTATGCCCGGGCGATCCATATGGCCAACGTGGCCAATGTGCGCAACCCGCGTCTGGTCAAATCGCTCAAGGCCGCGTTGCTGGCACTGCCCGGCGTGACCCTTCATGAGCAGTGCGAAGTCAGCGGCTTTGTCCTGGACGATGGCAATGTAGTGGGGGTGAATACGCTCGATGGCCCGATCCTGGGCGATCAAGTCGTGCTGGCGGCAGGTGCGTGGAGTGGTGAGTTGCTGCGCACGCTGGGCTTGTCGTTGCCGGTAGAGCCGGTCAAGGGGCAGATGATCCTGTACAAGTGCGCTGCGGATTTCCTGTCATGCATGGTATTGGCCAAGGGGCGTTATGCGATCCCGCGACGCGACGGGCATATCCTGATTGGCAGCACCCTCGAGCATGAAGGCTTCGACAAGACCCCCACTGAAACCGCGCTGGAAAGCCTCAAGGCTTCGGCTGTAGAGTTGATTCCCGCTCTGGCGGATGCAGAGGTGGTCGGGCATTGGGCCGGCTTGCGGCCGGGCTCGCCGGAGGGCATTCCCTATATCGGCCAGGTGCCGGGCTTGAGGGGGCTGTGGCTCAATTGCGGGCATTATCGTAATGGCTTGGTGCTGGCGCCGGCGTCCTGCCAGCTGTTTGCCGACTTGTTGCTGGACCGTGCTCCAATCATCGACCCGGCGCCTTATGCGCCCGAAGGTCGCCTCAACGCTGGATAGACTTGGGCCCTTGTTCCAGATGCGCCTGGGTGCAGTACCACTCCTGGCGCAGGCTGAGGGCGCGATCCTGCGGCAGGTGCACCCCGCAATGGGCGCAACGCACCATCAATGCCGCACCGGGTTCGCTGGCGCGTTGCTGTTTAGCCGCAGGGCTTTTGAACTTGCGCCAGAACCACACCGCGGCAGCAATAACGGCAATCCAGAACAGAAGACGAAGCATGATGAGCAGTTTCTCGACGAGGAATGCGCCAGTTTAGCAAGGACGTGGCAGGCGCACAGAGCAATAATGCTCGCCCACAAAAAAGGGAGCCTCAAGGGGCTCCCTTTTAACGTGGCCTCGACTGATCAGTCGAACACGCCGAAGGTCATGTAGCTGAACCACGAGCGGTCCTGGTTGTTGCCCAGGGCTTGCGGTTCTTGCTCTTCGATCACGTCGCCGTTCTCATCATGCGGTTTGAGATCCGCTGGAATGGCGTCCTTGGCGTCCTGATACTGCTTGATCACGTCCTGGTTGGCGCGGGTTTCGCCCGGCGGCAACGGTGGGCGGGACTCGATCAGGCCCAGGGTGTATTTGCTCAGCCACGAACGGTTGTCCGCTTCGGCAACCTGCGGCACGAACTGGCCGTCTTTCAGGCTTGGGTGATCGGGGTAGTTGAGCTTCAGGGTTTCCAGGCTGGTGCTGGCCAGTTCGTCCAGATGCAGGCGCTGGTAAGCCTCGGTCATCACGGCCAGGCCGTCACCCACCGAAGGGGTTTCCTGGAAGTTCTCGACCACGTAGCGACCACGGTTGGCGGCTGCGACGTAGGCCTGGCGGGTCAGGTAGTAATGGGCGACGTGGATTTCATAGGAGGCCAGCAGGTTGCGCAGGTAGATCATGCGCTGCTTGGCGTCCGGTGCGTAGCGGCTGTTGGGATAGCGGCTGGTCAGTTGGGCGAACTCGTTGTAGGAGTCGCGGGCAGCGCCCGGGTCACGCTTGGTCATGTCCAGCGGCAGGAAGCGCGCCAGCAGGCCAACATCCTGGTCGAACGAAGTCAGGCCTTTCATATAGTAGGCGTAGTCGACGTTCGGATGCTGCGGGTGCAGGCGGATAAAACGCTCGGCGGCGGACTTGGCGGCTTCCGGCTCGGCGTTCTTGTAGTTGGCGTAGATCAGCTCAAGCTGGGCCTGGTCAGCGTAGCGCCCGAACGGATAGCGCGACTCCAGTGCCTTCAGCTTCGCTGTGGCGCTGGTGTAGCTATTATTGTCCAGGTCTTTCTGAGCCAGTTGGTACAGCTCGACTTCGCTCAGGTTTTCGTCGACGACTTCCTTTGTTGACGAGCAAGCAGCAGTCATGGCGAGGATGGCGATCAGCAGCAGGTGTTTCACTTGCATGGCGGCTTGCGTCCCTATGACGGCCGCTGTCTTGGGCGGGGCCGTCCTGTTATGATGAGCGCCCCGTTGAAAGCCTCGGGGCAAAAGACGCCGTATTTAACCACAAGCGCGCAGCCGAAACCAAAGGCTGTGCCACGCCTAGTCTGAGCATGTCCGATAAAATTGAACTTCGCGCAGAGGTGCCGTCCGAATTGGGCGGCCAACGCCTCGATCAAGTCGCCGCACAATTATTCGCTGAGCACTCGCGCTCGCGCCTTTCCGCCTGGATCAAAGACGGCCGCCTGACTGTGGATGGAGCGGTTATCCGCCCGCGAGACATAGTCCATGGCGGTGCGATTCTTGAGCTGACTGCCGAGCAGGAAGCCCAGGGAGAATGGGTCGCCCAGGACATCGAGCTGGATATCGTCTATGAAGACGACGACATCCTGGTCATCAACAAACCCGCAGGCCTGGTGGTTCACCCGGCGGCCGGGCACGCTGATGGCACCTTGCTCAATGCCCTGTTGCACCACATCCCCGACATTATCAATGTGCCGCGTTGCGGCATCGTGCACCGTCTGGACAAGGACACCACCGGCTTGATGGTGGTGGCCAAGACCATTCAGGCGCAGACGCAGTTGGTAACCCAGTTGCAGAGCCGCAGCGTCAGCCGGATCTACGAGTGCATCGTGATCGGCGTGGTCGTGGCCGGTGGCAAGATCAACGCCCCGATCGGCCGCCACGGCCAGCAGCGCCAGCGTATGGCGGTGATGGAAGGTGGCAAGCAGGCCGTTAGCCACTATCGGGTACTGGAGCGTTTTCGTTCCCACACCCACGTGCGGGTCAAGCTGGAAACCGGTCGTACTCACCAGATTCGCGTGCACATGGCCCACATCAACTTCCCGTTGGTCGGCGATCCTGCCTACGGTGGTCGCTTCCGCATTCCGCCGGCTGCCAGCCAGACCATGGTCGAATCGCTCAAGACATTCCCGCGCCAGGCACTGCACGCACGCTTCCTGGAACTGGACCATCCGACGAGCGGTCAGCGCATGAGCTGGGAATCGCCGCTGCCGGACGATTTTGTCTGGCTGCTGTCGCTGCTCAAGCAGGATCGCGAGGCGTTTGTCGGATGAATGACTGGCTGATACCTGACTGGCCCGTGCCGGCTTGGGTTAAAGCTCGCGTCACCACGCGCGCGGGCGGCGTCAGTCAGGCGCCGTTCGACAGCCTCAACCTTGGCGATCATGTCGAGGACAGCTTTGAGGCCGTCCTCGAGAACCGCCGTCGTCTTACCGAAGCCTTTGGTATTCAGCCGGCCTGGCTGCGCCAGGTACATGGCGTGACTGTGGTCGAAGCCGACCCTGGCCGCACGCCTGAAGCCGATGGCAGTTGGACCAGCACCCCAGGCATCGCCTGCACCGCGATGACCGCTGATTGCCTGCCCGCGCTGTTCTGCAACCGTGCGGGTACCCGCGTCGCGGCGGCCCACGCCGGTTGGCGTGGGCTGGCGGCGGGTGTGTTGGAAGCTGCTTTTGAAAGCCTGGACGCAGAGCCTGCCGATGTGTTGGTCTGGCTGGGCCCGGCAATCGGTCCGCAGGCTTTCGAAGTGGGCCCGGAGGTGCGTGAAGCCTTCATGGGGCAACTGCCGGGTACCGTCGACGCCTTTGTGCCGAGCCGCAACCCTGGCAAGTTCATGGCCGACATCTATAAGCTGGCGCGCCTGCGCCTCGCCGCGCGGGGTGTCACGGCTGTCTACGGTGGCGGTTTGTGCACTGTGACCGACCCGCGCTTCTTCTCTTACCGCCGCAGCCCGCGCACCGGTCGGTTTGCCTCCCTTATCTGGCTGGAACGCTAGACTCTCCTGATCCATATCAAGCATCGCCCGCTTGAATCCTCCAGAATCCACCCCATCTATAAGGGTATCTGGCAGGTTTCTTCATTCAGGAATGTTTTATAGCTCCGGCCTGCTCAAAAGGAAGGTGACTAATGCGTATTGATCGTTTAACCAGCAAATTGCAGTTGGCCTTATCGGACTCCCAATCCCTGGCGGTCGGCCTCGACCACCCGGCCATCGAGCCCGCGCACTTGATGCAGGCGCTCCTGGAGCAGCAAGGTGGTTCTATCAAACCTTTGCTGATGCAGGTGGGCTTTGACGTCAATAGCCTGCGCAAGGAGTTGAGCAAAGAGCTCGACCAACTGCCGAAAATCCAGAACCCGACCGGCGACGTGAACATGTCGCAGGACTTGGCGCGCCTGCTTAACCAGGCCGACCGCCTCGCCCAGCAAAAAGGCGACCAGTTCATTTCCAGCGAACTGGTGCTGCTCGCCGCCATGGACGAAAACAGCAAGCTCGGCAAGTTGCTGCTGGGCCAGGGCGTAAGCAAGAAAGCCCTGGAAAATGCCATCAACAACCTGCGTGGCGGCGACGCGGTGAACGACCCCAACCACGAGGAGTCGCGCCAGGCCCTGGACAAATACACCGTCGACCTGACCAAGCGGGCCGAAGAGGGCAAGCTCGACCCGGTGATCGGTCGTGACGATGAAATCCGTCGCACCATCCAGGTCCTGCAACGTCGCACCAAGAACAACCCGGTGCTGATCGGTGAGCCTGGCGTGGGTAAAACCGCGATTGCCGAGGGTTTGGCCCAGCGCATCATCAATGGTGAAGTGCCGGACGGTCTCAAAGGCAAGCGCCTGCTGTCCCTGGACATGGGGGCGTTGATTGCCGGCGCCAAGTTCCGTGGCGAGTTCGAAGAACGCCTGAAATCCCTGCTCAATGAACTGTCGAAGCAGGAAGGGCAGATCATTCTGTTTATCGACGAACTGCACACCATGGTCGGCGCCGGTAAAGGCGAGGGCTCCATGGACGCCGGCAACATGCTCAAGCCCGCCCTGGCACGAGGCGAGCTGCATTGCGTCGGTGCGACCACGCTCAACGAGTATCGCCAGTACATTGAAAAAGACGCGGCCCTCGAGCGGCGGTTCCAGAAAGTACTGGTGGAAGAACCTAGCGAAGAAGACACCATTGCGATCCTGCGTGGCCTGAAAGAACGCTACGAGGTGCACCACAAAGTGGCGATCACCGATGGCGCGATCATCGCGGCGGCCAAATTGAGCCATCGCTACATCACTGACCGTCAGTTGCCCGACAAGGCCATCGACTTGATCGACGAAGCGGCCAGCCGTATTCGCATGGAGATCGACTCCAAGCCGGAAGTGCTCGATCGTCTGGATCGGCGCCTGATTCAACTGAAAGTCGAATCCCAGGCGCTGAAAAAGGAAGAGGACGACGCGGCGAAGAAACGCCTGGAAAAACTTCAGGAAGAAATCGTGCGCCTGGAGCGTGAGTATTCGGACCTCGAAGAAATCTGGACCTCGGAAAAAGCCGAAGTGCAGGGCTCTGCTCAGATCCAGCAAAAGATCGAACAATCGCGCCAGGAGCTGGAAGCCGCACGCCGTAAAGGTGACCTGAACCGCATGGCCGAGTTGCAGTATGGGGTCATCCCGGACCTGGAGCGCAGCCTGCAAATGGTCGACCAGCACGGCAAGGCTGAAAACCAGCTGCTGCGCAGCAAGGTGACCGAGGAAGAAATCGCCGAAGTCGTCTCGAAGTGGACCGGCATTCCGGTGTCGAAAATGCTCGAAGGCGAGCGTGACAAGCTGCTGAAGATGGAGCACCTGTTGCACCAACGTGTGATCGGCCAGGAAGAGGCGGTGGTGGCCGTATCCAACGCGGTGCGGCGTTCCCGGGCCGGCTTGTCCGATCCTAATCGCCCGAGCGGTTCGTTCATGTTCCTCGGCCCGACCGGCGTGGGTAAGACCGAGTTGTGCAAGGCCCTGGCCGAATTCCTCTTTGATACCGAAGAGGCCATGGTGCGGATCGACATGTCCGAATTCATGGAAAAACATTCGGTGGCGCGTCTCATCGGTGCCCCACCAGGCTATGTGGGCTATGAAGAGGGCGGTTACCTGACCGAGGCCGTGCGGCGCAAACCTTACTCGGTGATCCTGCTGGATGAGGTCGAGAAGGCGCACCCGGATGTGTTCAACATCTTGCTGCAAGTGTTGGAAGATGGCCGGTTGACGGACAGCCACGGGCGTACCGTGGACTTTCGCAACACGGTGATCGTGATGACTTCCAACCTGGGTTCGGCGCAGATCCAGGAGCTGGTAGGGGATCGTGAGGCGCAGCGTGCCGCTGTCATGGATGCGCTCACCAGTCATTTCCGTCCGGAGTTTATCAACCGGGTCGACGAAGTGGTGATCTTCGAGCCGTTGGCGCGGGATCAGATCGCCGGTATCACCGAGATCCAGTTGGGCCGTCTGCGTGGTCGCCTGGCTGAGCGCGAGCTGTCGCTGGAACTCAGCCGCGAGGCGTTGGACAAGCTGATCGCGGTCGGTTACGACCCTGTGTATGGCGCACGGCCTCTGAAACGTGCGATCAGCGCTGGATCGAGAACCCGCTGGCGCAGTTGATCCTGTCGGGCAGTTTTATGCCTGGCACCAGCGTCGAGGCGACTGTGGAGAACGACGAAATCGTCTTCCACTGAGTCCGGATTGCACTGCTATAAGAGAAGGCCCTGCATCGCAGGGCCTTTTTTTTCGATAGGGCGTTGAACTGTAAGGCAAAGGCTTGTAAAGTGCGCCCCGCAGCAACGTCAGCCCACGGGTTTCCTCTCCCCAAGAAGAAATCAGAAAGAAGCGCAAATCATTGTCTTAAAAGCAATTTAAAGGGTTGACAGGGGTTTTTAAGATTGTAGAATAGCGCGCCTCAGAGACGCTAACGTAGCGATACGGACAGGGTCGAAGAGGAAGGTTACACAGCAGTAAAATTGAAATATGTAGTTCCGTGATAGCTCAGTCGGTAGAGCAAATGACTGTTAATCATTGGGTCCCAGGTTCGAGTCCTGGTCACGGAGCCAATTTCAAATCGGGGTATAGCGCAGTCCGGTAGCGCGCCTGCTTTGGGAGCAGGATGTCGGGAGTTCGAATCCCCCTACCCCGACCATATTTGGGTCGTTAGCTCAGTTGGTAGAGCAGTTGGCTTTTAACCAATTGGTCGTAGGTTCGAATCCCACACGACCCACCATTTTTGAGACCAGTTAACGCTGGAATCGAATCTTAAGATCAGAGGCCAAAAGCGCTGATCGAAGAAGGCGACTGAAAGGTCGCCTTTTTATTACCGGGGTATAGCGCAGTCCGGTAGCGCGCCTGCTTTGGGAGCAGGATGTCGGGAGTTCGAATCCCCCTACCCCGACCATATTAAAAATCCTCGTATCGAAAGATACGGGGATTTTTTTTACGTGCACAAAACTCAAGTTCGCTGGAAATCAATGCGGGGGAGGGGCAAGTCGCACCGTCCCTCCCACATAGAGTATGCGTTTTTAGTGGAGTTTGAGGCGCGGCTCAGTCCCGCGTCCGATCTTACTGCCCAGCATCAACATCGCTGTGCGGAAGAACCCATACAGCGCCATCTGGTGCATGCGGTAAAGCGACACATAGAACATCCGCGCCAACCAGCCCTCCAGCATCACGCTGCCGGTCAGGTTGCCCATCAAGTTACCCACTGCCGAAAAACGCGACAGAGAGATCAGCGAGCCGTAGTCGGTGTACTTGTAGTTCGGCAATTCCTTGCCTTCAATCCGCAGTTTCAGCGACTTGGCCAGCAGTGAGGCCTGCTGGTGAGCGGCTTGTGCGCGAGGCGGCACGTTGCGGTCGGTGCCCGGTTGTGGACAGGCCGCGCAGTCGCCGAAGGCAAAGATATTTTCATCACGGGTGGTTTGCAGTGTCTGCAGTACTTGCAACTGATTGATGCGGTTGGTTTCCAGGCCATCAATGTCCTTGAGGAATGCCGGCGCGCGAATGCCGGCGGCCCATACCTTCAAACTGGCCGGAATCACCTGGCCGCTGCTGGTAATCAGCGCGTCGGCCGTTACCTCACTGACCGCCGAGTCCGTCAGCACGGTCACACCGAGCTTCTCCAGGGTTTTATGCACAGGCCCGCCGATACGCTCCGGCAGGGCGGGCAGCACCCGTGGGCCGGCTTCGATCAGGGTGATGTGCATGTTTTCCGGCTTGATGCGGTCCAGGCCATAGGCCGCCAGTTCATGGGCGGCGTTATGTAGCTCGGCGGCCAATTCAACCCCGGTTGCACCCGCGCCGACGATGGCGACGCTGATTTTCTCCACCACATCAGTCTGCCCGGCATGAGCGCGCAGATAGTGGTTGAGCAGTTGTTGATGGAAGCGTTCGGCCTGCTTGCGGGTGTCGAGGAACAGGCAGTGCTGCGCCGCGCCCTCGGTGCCGAAATCGTTGGTGGTACTGCCCACCGCGATCACCAGGCTGTCATAGCCCAGCACGCGCGCCGGCACCAGCTCTCGACCTTCTTCGTCGAGGGTGGCGGCCAGTTGGATTTTCTTCTGTTCACGGTCCAGCCCGCTCATACGCCCCAGCTGGAACTCGAAGTGGTTCCATTTAGCCTGGGCAACATAATTGAGTTCGTCTTCAGACGAGTTCAATGAGCCGGCCGCCACTTCGTGCAGTAGAGGCTTCCAGATGTGGGTCAGATTGGTGTCCACCAGTGTGATGCTGGCGGTACCGCGCTTGCCCAGAGTGTTACCCAGGCGGGTAGCCAACTCCAGGCCGCCGGCGCCGCCGCCGACGATAATAATACGATGGGTCATGGGGATATCTCGCAAGGCTAAAAGAAATCGGAGCAGTTACCCCCGCGAGCGCCAGGCAGCTCATAGCGTCAGGTAACTCAAAAGGCGGCTCAGCAGGCCGAGCCCGATCACCACCGCCAGCACTACGCAGAGGAGCAGCCATGGCCGGAAAGGCTTGCGCTCGACTCTGTTCTGGGAGAGTTGCAGGTACTCTTCGACACGCTGTTGGTCGTCAGGTTTCAGGCGGCTGGTCATATAAGGCCTCGTCGGGTAGACGTTGCAAAAGGGCGCCACGTTACAGTCAAGGGATCAGAGGCTGATGCCTACATCGAACACTATGCTGCGGCCCAGGTTGTTGCGCAAGAAATCCGGCGCGTCCGGGTGGGCGAACAGCACCCGTGCAAACGTCGGCCCCACCAGGGACAGTGAGCGCCAGCCCTGGCGCAGGTATTCCGTGGGGGGCGGGAAATGGCTGTTGAGGTCGAGCACTTCGCGCTTGAGGCTGGTGAAGGCGACGATATCCAGCTCGCCCAGGTCCATCCCGCGCTCTTTGTAGTTGCGCGCCTTTTTACGCAACGTCGGCGCCAGGCGCAGCAGGAATTCGTGAGCTGGGATGCGTCTTGGCTTGGCTTCGCGTCGTACCAACTGGCTCAAGGAAAAGGCGCTGCGCCGTCGCAGCAATTCATCGCGCCATTCATCGTTGAGGCGCCGGCCTTCATCAAGCACAAAAAACACTTCGAAACTGGCATCACGAAACAGCACGTCCGGCGGCTCTTGCCCGGCGGCATGGAACTCTTCAGCGCGGTAAGGCACGTTCAGGCCTTGCAACAGGCGCTGGCAGACCCAACGCTCACGCTCCCATTTGCGGGCATTGGACAGAAAGGCGTTGGCTTGTTCGGCCGCTACGGTGAGCAGGCGCAGGTAGTCTGAGTCATCCATCCTTGCAGCTTAGCGCTCAAATGATGACCGCAGGAAGTCCCGCTCCAAAAGGTCGGTGTAGACTGACGATTCGACTTCAACGCCAGCGAAGAGGTGTCGAGTGAGTTTTCGTGCAGGGGGATTGCAACCGTGATCAGTGCAGCAGTACTGGCGCCGGGAACGCTCGGTATCGGCTGGCTGCTTTATACCCCGGTGCTCATCTGGGCGATCCTGCGCTCGCCCTGGGTCGAGGTGTTTGCCGACCGGCGGCGCCAACATTTGCTATTCGGGACGGTGTTCGCGCTGTTCATGCTGTGGTTGGTGCGGCGGGATTTCGACACCGGCGTGTCCTACCACTTTATCGGCATGACCGCTGTGACCCTGTTGCTCGACTGGCCCCTGGCAGTCGTCGGTGGGTTCGCCGCCCAGTTGGGCTTGATGCTGTCGGGGCGCCAGGACCTGGCCGCGTTGGGCGTCAACGGCCTGTTGTTTGTCGGGCTACCGGTATTGATCACCGAAGGCTGCGCACTGCTGGTTGAGCGAGCGCAACCGCGCAATCCCTTTGTGTATATCTTCTGTTCCGGTTTTTTTGCCGCCGCGCTGTCGGCTTTGTTCTGCCTGTTGCTGGGGTTGGGCTTGCTGTGGTTCGACGGGCGTTTTGCCATGCCGCAATGGCTGGAAGATTTCGTCGGCTACCTGTGGCTGATCATCTTCCCCGAGGCCTTTATCAACGGCATGGTGATCAGCGCCCTGGTGGTGTTTTGCCCGGAATGGCTGGAGACCTTCAACCGCACGCGCTACCTCTCGGCGCCTTGGAAAGACGACGATTCGCCGCGTTGATCCAGGTCAAATGCCCTGCGGCCAAGCAGGCCCATGCTCTGCCAAATTGTCTATGAGCAAAGCGGGAGCGCGGATCATGAGTGTGTATGAGTGGGCACGGCAGGAGCTACGCAGAAGCCAGGATGCGGCACAGGAAATCGGTTTCGACCCAGGTTTGACGCTGCGTGCGATGCTCAGCGCGGTGGTGCAGCAGAGCAAGGGTGTGCGCAGTTTCGAAGACCTGGCCGACGAGCTGCAATACCTTGCAGAGAACCTCGACGACCAGCAGGAGTATGCCTTTATGCGCCCTTAGTGGCGCGGCCCCAGGTCTTCGGAAAACAGCTCGTCTTCGGCGTCCGGCGCCACTGGAATCTTGTGTTCTTCAGCGGCCCAGGCACCCAGGTCGATGAGCTTGCAACGGTCCGAGCAGAAAGGCCGGTTGAGGTTGGTCGCTTTCCATTCCACGGGTGCGCCGCAGGTTGGGCAGTCGACGGTCAAGGGTTGGCTCATGATCGGCCTCCACGCAAAGTAAGGTAAAAGTGGTGCAGTCGCTCGACCTCGCTGTGCAGCCAGGCGAGGTCCTTATCGTTGACCAGCACGTCATCGGCATGGTTCAGGCGGTCTTCGCGGCTTGACTGGGCCTTGAGGATCGCATGCACCTGTTGCTCGCTGATGCCGTCGCGCTGCAGGGTACGCTGTATCTGCAGCGATTGCGGCACATCGATCACCAGGATGCGCTGGGTCATGCTGTACTGGCCGGACTCGATCAGCAGCGGTGACACCAGGATCGCGTACGGCGAGCGCGCTCGCGCAAGGTGGCTGCGGATTTCCTCGCCGATCAGTGGGTGCAACAGGCTTTCCAGCCACAGACGCTCTTCGGGCACTTCAAAGATCAGCTTGCGCAACGCGGCGCGATCCAGTTGGCCGTCCGGTTGCAGTACGCCGCCGCCAAAATGCTCGGTGATACGCGCCAGTGCCGGCCGGCCAGGTTCGACCACCCAGCGGGCGGCATGGTCGGCGTCGACCAGGTCAATACCCAGGTCGATAAAGTGTTGGGCTGCGGCGCTTTTACCGCTGCCGATGCCGCCGGTAAGGCCAAGAATCCAGGGAGTTGCAACAGAAGTGGTCATCTGAAACCGACAGACAGCAAATAGAAGTCGGTTATTTGACCACCCCAGAGCAATGCAATCCAGCCGGCAATGGCCAGATACGGACCAAATGGCATCGGCGTCGAGGCCTGGGCCCTGCGCAGGCGCATCAGGATCAAGCCGACGAACACCCCCACCAGCGACGACATCAGCAGCGTCATCGGCAATATTTGCCAGCCACCCCAGGCACCGAGGAGCGCCAGTAATTTGAAATCACCGTGGCCCATGCCGTCCTTGCCGGTGACCAGCTTGAACAGCCAGAACACACTCCACAGGCTCATGTAGCCGATCACCGCGCCCCACAGGGCGTCGGACAACGTCGTCAGCCATCCGAAGCCGTTGACGATCAGCCCCAGCCACAGCAGCGGCAACACCAGCACATCCGGCAGCAACTGATGATCCGCATCGATCAGGCTCATCGCCAGCAGCCCCCAGCTCAACAGCATGACCGCGCCCGCTTGCCAGGCGAAGCCGAATTGCC
This sequence comes from Pseudomonas lactucae, assembly GCF_016937615.1. GTDB lineage: Bacteria > Pseudomonadota > Gammaproteobacteria > Pseudomonadales > Pseudomonadaceae > Aquipseudomonas > Aquipseudomonas lactucae. Next base: position 16,688 of record NZ_JAFHKI010000066.1, read on the forward strand.
AGGCCACCAACGCCGAGACCAGCGCACAGGCGAGTTCGGTGAGCGGGTAGCGCGCACTGATGGGGGCCTTGCAGTGCGCGCAGCGGCCTCTCAGGAACAGATAGCTGAACAGCGGGATATTTTCCCAGGGGCGTATCGGATGATCACACTGGGGGCAGCAGGAGTTCGGGTGCATGAGGTTGTAGGTTGGACCCGTGGGTTCGGCAGGCAATCCCAGCACCTCATGGGCCTGGGCACGCCATTCCCGTTCGAGCATTTTTGGCAGGCGCCACGTCAGCACGTTGAGAAAACTGCCGACGATCAAACCCAGTACTCCCGCCAACGCGACAAAAAGCAATGGATGTTCACTCAACAGCACGCTCAAAATGCATTCCCCAATTGGAAGACCGGTAGGTACATGGCGATGACCAGTGCGCCGACAATGCCCCCGAGCACCACCATGATCACGGGCTCCATCAGGCTGGTGAGGTTATCGACCTGATTGTCCACATCGGCCTCGTAGTGGCTGGCGACTTTTTCCAGCATACGCTCCAGCGTGCCCGATTCTTCGCCGATGGCTGTCATCTGGATCGCCATGGCGGGGAACAAGCCGCTGCTGGCCATGGAGTGATTCAGCTGCATGCCTGTGGATACGTCGCGACGCATATGTTCGATTGCCTTTTTGAACGGCTGACTGCCAGTGGCGCCGGCCACCGAATCCAGCGCCTGCACCAGCGGGACACCGGCTGCGAAGGTGGTGGAAAGTGTGCGGGCGTAGCGAGCTACGGCCGATCTGGTGAGCAGTTTGCCTGCCAGCGGCGCTTTCAACAAACCGGCGTCCAGCCAGTAATGGAAAGCCGATGAAGTTCGATACGTCTGGCGCAGGCCCATCACGCCTGCGCCCAGGCCCAGCATCACTGCCCACCAGGCGCGCTGCATGAACTCGGACAGGGCGATGACCTGCAGGGTAAAGCCTGGCAGTTGCCCGTCGACCCCGGCAAACAGGCTCTGGAACTGCGGCACCACATGTACCAGGAGCACCACCGTGACAAGGCCGGCAACCACCAGCACTGCGATCGGGTAGATCATGGCCTTTTTGATCCTGGCCTTGAGCTGTTCGCTTTTTTCCCGGTGAACCGCCACGCGTTCCAACAAGGTTTCCAGTGCGCCGGCCTGTTCGCCGGCTGCCACCAGATTGCAGTACAGGTCATCGAAATAGCGCGAATGTTTGCGCAGTGCCTCCGCCAGGCTGCTGCCGGCGGCGATCTGCTGTTTAAGTCCCTGGGCCAGGTCACGAACCGGTGCATTGTCGAAGCCTTCGCCGATGATGTCGAAGGCTTGCAGAAGGGGGATTCCGGCTTTGAGCAGTGTCGCCAGTTGGCGTGTGAGCAGGGTGATTTCGGCCGCTTTGACCGAGGGGGCGAAGCTGGGCAACACGGCGGTTTTCTTACGCACTCGGCCGGGGCTGATGCCTTGCCGGCGCAGTTGCGCCTTGACCAGGGCAGGGTTGTGCCCGGTGGTTTGCCCGGACACCCTGCGCCCTTTGCGGTTGATGCCTTCCCAGGCGTAAATGGTCGAAGCGTTGTTCATGTCACGGTTCCGCACACAGGTCGTCGAAGACTTACAGCTTAGTCAGATGACGGCACCGGGCCGGGCGGTGGCGCCGGATAAAATGTCAGAATGTGCGTCGTGCAGGCGATCAAGCGCTTGCGGGTGAGTACACTGGCGCCGTTGCACACTACGGGGCGCAGGACGCGCCTTGTCATGAGTTCTGTTCTGGAGAGTGAATGTGATGCGTCAGAAAGGTTTTACTTTGATCGAGTTGTTGATCGTCGTGGCAATCATCGGCATTTTGGCCACCATCGGCCTGCCCATGTACACCACGCATCAGGCCAAGGCCAAGTTCACCGCCGGCCTGGCCGAAGTCGCTGCGCTCAAGGCCGGGTACGAAAGCGTCATCAACGAAGGCACCGTCCCTACATTGGCACTGATCGGTGGTACCAGCTCAACCGCCAACTGCAAGATCGAGGTAGCGGGTGACGTAACCAGCGGCGCAGGCGCCATCAGCTGCGAAATCCTCGACGCCCCCGCGCCGGTATTGGGCAAGATCATCACTCTGACGCGCAGCGCAACCACAGGTTGGAAATGCACGACCAACGCTGATGCAAAATATGTCGCCAAGGGCTGCGGTGCTGAAGGGGCATAACTGCTACACCCTGCGTCGAGGTAGCCGATGGCAATAACCGTAGAGCAGCGTGGCAGTCTTTTTCTGGTGGTAGCGGTGTGTCTGCTGACGGTCGGGATTTGTGCACCGTTCAGCGGGCACGATCTGCAGCGTGTGATTCAAATCGCACTCGGCTTTTGTGCGGTGCTGTATGGGCTGTCGGTTGTCCCGGCGGAGCGGTTGGTGGACCGGCCTACGGCCTTGGGCCTGGCGCTGATTGTCGGGCTGGGCCTGGTGTCCTCGGCGCTGGCCCATCAGCCGCTCTGGGCGTTCACCGAAGTGGCGCTGTTTGTCGGTTGCGCAGCAATCGCCGCGGCGTTTGCCCTGCTGCGCCGTCTCAAGGGTGAGTCGTTGGATCGCGTGTTGATCCTGATTGTGCTGTCGCTGTGCCTGATCAAGTCGTCGCAATACCTGTATGCCGCCGCGAACGCGTTCACCGCTGGCGGGCGCATGCTCGATCCCGACCTGTTGCTGTCCGGGTTTTCCAACAAGCGTTTCTACGGTCAGTTCCAGACGTTCACCCTGCCGCTGCTGGCACTGCCCCTGCTGATACCGACTGTCTCGCGCCGCCTTCGCGGTGCGGTGTTCGCGTTGCTATGCGTTTGGTGGCTGATCGCGATCAGTGGTGGCACGCGCGGTACATGGCTGGGCATGGGGGCTGCGGGCATGGTGCTGGCGGTGCTCGGACCGTGGGGGCGGCGCTGGCTGGGTTGGCAGTTGGCCGCCGTGTTGGGCGGGCTATTGCTGTATTGGCTGGCATTTACGGTGCTGGCGGATTACCTGAACCTCGACTTGTCCAATGCCGCCGCAGATCGTCTCACCACCTCGCTGTCGGGGCGTGGCCCGATCTGGTGGCAAGGCTGGCATATGCTCGTGGAGCGCCCGTGGCTTGGCTTCGGTCCGATGCATTTTGCCGATATCGACAACGGGATCGCTGCTCATCCACACCAGTCCGTTTTGCAATGGGCCAGTGAATGGGGTGTGTCATCAGCGCTGTGCGTGGCGTTCCTGGCGGGGCGGGGCGGGTGGGCCACGGTGGCGGTGTTGCGCGAGCGAGCGCTGTCCCGCGAACGTGCGGACCTGGTGCGGTTATGCCTGTTTGCGGCGTTGGTTGGTGCGCTGGTGCAGTCCATGGTCGACGGTGTGATCGTCATGCCCAACTCCCAGGTCTGGTTGGCCCTGGTCGTCGGCTGGCTTATGGGCCTGCATGTGTGGCGATCCTCTGCGACCGCAACGCTGCCATTGGCGTGGAGGGCGTGGAATGTGCTGAGTGTATTGGCCGTTGGTCTGCTGATCGGGATAGCGATGCGCGATGTACCGCACATCGACCAGGCCCAGCAGCAGTACAGGAAAACCCACGACCACTACTTGCAACCACGCTTCTGGGCCCAAGGCGTGATTGCCCGCTGACGCGTGCAAGTTGCTGCACGCCCGATGCGGTGCTAGCTTTAGCCCACCGCCCGTGTAGCTCAGTCGGTAGAGCAGCGCACTCGTAACGCGAAGGTCGCAGGTTCGATTCCTGTCTCGGGCATTGGTTAAAGTTATCAGGTCTTACCGTTGGTTCTCTGTATTGCTTAAGGTTAAGGGGTCTGACTGAAATTCCTTTACCAGTGCTTGCCAGTTATTCCCACACTCACCCCGTTTTTTTAGTACATTACTAAGCACACGATTATCCGTTCGCTCAGGTGATGTACTAAATGCCCCTCACCGATACCGCTGTACGCCAAGCCAAACCGGCCGACAAAGACTTTTCCCTCACGGACGCCAGCGGCCTATCCCTATTTGTCGCCCGCAACGGCACCAAGTCCTGGCACTTCCGATTCTCCTGGCTTGGTAAGCAGCCGCGTTACTCCCTGGGTACCTATCCAGAGATAACCCTCAAGGAAGCTCGCGAGTTGCGCGACCAAGCTCGGGCGTTGGTGGCCAAAGGCATAGACCCCAGGGCAAAACGCCGCGCCGAGAAGGATCAGGCCACAGCCCTGGCGCTGAATACGTTTGAGGCTGTGGCCAACGAGTGGCATGCGTTCAAGGCGCCACGCATGGTGGTGTCTACCAGTGGTGGTTCTGCACAGGCGCGGTTCTACCTGGACAAGGATTTGATACCGGTGCTGGGTAAAATACCGATTGCCGATGTGACACGTGCCGATGTGCTGACTGCGTTACGCCGCATCGAAAAGCGCGGTGCGCTGAACTCAGCGCGCAAATGCCGATCCTGGCTTAATGAGATTTTCCGCTACGGCATGGTCTCCGGCTACTTGGGACTCAACCCCGCTTCCGATCTGGATATCGTGGCGCAACAAGAGCCACCAGTGCGGCACAACCCTATGTTGCTCCGCAGTGAACTGAAAGAGTTCTTCAAGCAACTTGATGCGTCAACAGCGGCTGCCTATGTCAAGTGCGCGATCAGGATCCTTTGGTATACGGGCGTACGTACCACTGAGTTGCGTAATGCGACGATTGACCAGATCGACTTGGAGGCGGGGCTATGGACGATCCCGCCCGACGCGGTAAAGCAATTGAAAAAAAGGGTGAGGAAAAAGTCCAAAGAGGATGAGGTGCCGCCCTATCTGGTGCCACTGTCACGGCAGGCGGTCGAGGAAATGCGTAGGGTGCATCAGTTGACCGGCGGTTACAGCCTTCTTGTCGCTGGTCGCAATGATCCGCGGCAACCGATCAGTAACGGCACGGTCAACTCAGCACTAAAACGCATGGGGTACGAGGGGCGGCTCACCGGGCACGGTATACGCGCATCGATATCAACAGCCTTAAACGAGATGGGATACAACGCGGATTGGATCGAGGCACAGCTATCGCACACCAGCGGGAGTCAGGTGCGTAGGTCTTATAACCATGCCGAGTACGTTGAGCAGCGGCGAGTGATGATGCAGGAGTGGGCTGATTCAGTCGATGCGCTGTGCGCCGCCCAAATACCACCTGTGACACTTACGAGGGTGTGCTGATGCTTTGCGAATATTTTCGCTACATCGACCTGGAGCAAGTTTATGAGCAGCTTGAAGACTTCACCTATTACACAGGTCCGGAGCTAGCAAATATTCCATGGCAGTTCGGTGAGACCCTATCTTCATGCTTCGAAGATATGGCCGACGCTGTGTTCGAGCAATATGGGAACGACGCATGGAGAGAACTGCCTGCGATTCAAGTGGCGGCAGAAATAGGCGACCACATTGAGTCAGATCTAGAAAAAATCGCAGCCATCGCTGAGATCTCCCTACCAACTCGCCGCGCATCAGCCAAAACATTGATTGAGAAGATGACGGTACTTGCCGTCCATGCCTCGTTCCGTAGCTTTGACTATTGGCAAACCTCCAGCCTGCTCCTCTATCAGTACGACCTCCTATGCTGGCTCTACAGCAAGGAAAAAATCTCGGAAGCTTTCCAAGTTTATGAGTTGATACTGAGAACTTTCGGGGAGCTGTCGGCTAGTTTTGCCCTGAATGTTACTTCGGAAAGCCAAAGCCGGGCAGTGTCGGACGTTGCTCGAGAGCGCGCAAAAAAACGCCATGCGCATACCAACAAAATCAAGTCTGACTTGCTCAGCGAATGGGATACGCATTTTGCAGAATACAATAGCCGTGCGGACTTCAGTCGTATCGTGTCGCAGCGCGATGGGCTTCTGTATCGCACCGTGTATGACTGGATAGCCAGCCACGATAGAAGCAAGATCTGACCAAGTACGGTCTGCCACGCAAACTGTACAGTTTGCTGCGCAAGCTGAACGGTGTGCGCCGCATACTGGACTGTCAGTAACTCTCCACTCCCACCAGCATTGTCATCGTCAGTTCCCCATGACGCCCTAGGAGGCGCAGACGATGGCAAACGCTACCGATCAAATCCCGCACCGCAAATTCATCAAGCTCAACCAAGTGAAAGAGCTCTCTAGCCTTTCCACATCCGAGATTTACCGGCGTATTTCCGTCGGCAAGTTTCCAAAACAGGTGTCGCTGGGCCCCAAGTGCGTCGTATGGATTGAGGCTGAAATTTTTTCGTGGCTGGATGCTTGCGTTGTTGATAGTCGCGGCGAGGCGGCTTGATCATGAATCGCTTTACTCCTATCTCAGCGCTTGCCAAGTCTTCCCGAGACGACTACAGTTCGGCTGTCACTGCAAATTCAGTGACGACCTTGGCCGGTCGATCAGCGTTAGGCGCACAAGCGCCCTCCATCCGATTGCTGGCGCTTTTTTTGCGTCCGCACATTCGTGTTATGGCGGCTGTGCGTGGGACACCTTCGGGTGTGCCGGGTGCCTAACGTCCCGGTCGGCCAACCCGCGTACAGCTGCCACCCTTATTCGCTTGGCCGCGAACAGTGGCAGCTCCTCAACGATAGGAGCTTCACAAATGGCACACGCCCTCACTCCGTCCGTAATTCGCGCCTTTGTTCATCGCCGTCTGGCCATGACCGCACTCCGCGCAAACTATTCCCTTTCCGTTCGCCTCGCCCGCTACAACGCCCACATGAATATCGCTCGTCCTCTAAGAGTTGCTAGGGCTGGCCAATGAACTTCCCATACTGGAATACCATTATCCACGATGTGAGCATGCACCCGAAATACGTCAGCGGAAGCATGATGCGCGCCACCGATAACATCAGGGCTAGCCGCTCTGTAACAAAGTTTGAATTAGCGGAATCGCTTTACCAGCATTCTCCATGCCCAAATCCACTAGTTTCGTTATCAGCTGTTTTGTGGTCTCGCCAGGAGCTTCACGGAGAGCTTTCAGAATCCCACTCTTTTGCTCGGCCGGCAGGTTCGACGCCTGAACTTTTGCCTCAATCAACTGGCGGAGGGTGTCCTCATGAAGCTTAACGGTCACGGTACCGATTATCGCGCTAACTCCGCCGTCATCCTCGATGAAGTCGATACCTCTTGCGGTGATTGTTGCGCAATGGATCTCTCTTCCCAGGTCGGTGTACTGGCTATCAAGAAGGGTAACCAATCCCAACTCTCGCAAGTAATAGAGGTTTCCCGCGCAGTACTTGGGGTCGCCGAGCTTCATCACCTCCTCAGATGCTTCTGGATAGCAGTCCCGGAGGTGTTCAAGCATCTCTTTTTGAAGTGCGCGAATCATTTTCATATGCCGGATCTCGGTGACCGTTGCTTCAAATGGAATCAGAACGATATCACGGCTTGGCCGGGCACCCATTTGCGGCCTGGGTAAATCACAGGCAACAAAAAGGCCCGCATTCGCGAGCCTTCTTAACCAGTCCACGCCAATGGACTTTTTTGAATCTTCGTTCCTGGAGGACGAATCAATGCGCCCAAAAAATAGCACCACCCTACTAGCGAAGCAAGCCCCCTTGCTTACAAGGGTTCAAGAGTTTCATGAAGCGTATAGCGCCGGGGAGTGCTTTTTCTCGGTTTCTTCCGGCATCCCGGTGGGCGATGCGCTCAATGAAGCGAGCGCCATCCTTGGCGCCGCCGAAAGCGTTTCAAGCAAGCTGCAGGACGATGGCCTTGATGCAAATGGCGTCTACTGCATTCGACTCATGATCAAGGCTGCCCAGGCTTTGATCAATGCGGGCATCGTTTCCGTAGAGCACGCCGGCTACCAGGAGGGTTTTCAATGAAAACTCCTATCCTCACTGTAAGCCATGAGTTCCATGTGCAGCTCAATCACGCCGTGTTCAGCGCCGAGGGCGGTGTCCCGATCCATGAGTCTCTTGATGCAGCAACGGACCTTCTTCACTCGGTGGTGGCTGGCCTCGCGGACTTGATGCAAGAGAATGCCGTTTCCAACCAAGCGACGCTCCTTCATTTTACTGCCAATAGCGTGCTGGCTTTGCTGGAGAGCATTGCTCCCAGCCTAGAACCTGAAGATCCCGCGCCACGATCTGAGATCGCGGAAAACGTGGAGTGCAATTCAAAACCCACCAAGGCTTCCAGATTTGCCATCACGCTGACCAATCGTTTGGACGAGTCGCTGGAGAAAGTCCAGCGGGCGCAGGATGGCAACTCCCGCACCCTGCGCAATGACGCCTACACCGCGATCCCATCGTTGAAAGATGTCCGTGCTGTCTCTCGGCAGGTGATCGCCGACAAGGTGGTGCGCGATATTCAGCCGCATCTGTACTTGAACGCCGAGCGTAAGGCCAACCGTGACGCCTTCAACTTCGCAAGCAAAAACCGCTGGCAGGAAGCCGCCGAGGCCAAGCAGCGCGAGCTGCTGAACCACTACCTGTACCGTGAGGCGACCGCTGCCCGCAAGGAAGAGGAAAAGATATACACCTTCATGCGGCGCTTCGAAAAGCCATCGACCCGTGAGCGCATCGGCAAGGCCGGTGCCAGTTACCTGGAGCAGATCGAGGGACTGCTGGACCAGTACGAATTTCGCAAGGTCAGCGGTACCCAGGTGGAGCGCCGTCGCAGCCTGGCCCAGTTCGTCAGCGAGCAGGAAGCTGCCGGCAACGTGGTCAACGTCCCGCAACACCTGATCGAGCAGAGCGCCCGAGTCAACTACCGAGACCTGACCTTCGAAGAGCTCAATGGTGTGCGCGATGCCGTGGTGAATATCGAGCACCTGGCCAGACTGAAAAACAAACTGCTGAACCGCAAGGATAAGCGCGACTACGAGCAGGCCCGTAGCGACCTGATCCGCTCCCTCAATGACAACGTTCCCGTCGACGCCCGCAAGGTGGCCACGTCCGAAAGCAGTGAGACCACCGCCGACAAGGCGTTTGGCGCTCTGGCCGGGATCGATGCGTCGTTGACCCGCATGGAGAACGTGATCAACCGCCTGGATGGCCGCAACACCAGTGGGCCATGGCATGAATTGGTATGGAATCCGTTGGCCGAGGCGCAGGCAAACGAGCGCACGCTATTCAAGAACGGCATTCGCTCCATTGTTGAGAAGTTCGCCGGTATGGATTCGAAGCGTCTGGCTGATCGCTTCTACATCCCCAGCGCCGGTAAATCGTTCAACCGCCGCGAGATCCTGATGCACGCGCTGAACACCGGCAACGAGTCGAACCGTACCAAGCTGCTCAAGGGCAACAAGCTGAACGACGCTGCGCTGGCCGATATGCTGGGCCGCCTGGAAAAACAGGACTGGGACCTGGTGCAGTCGGTATGGGATTCGTTCGACAATCTCTGGCCGGACATCGCCGCGATGTACAAGCGCCTATCTGGCGTGGCGCCGCCGCGTATTGAACCGAAGCCGGTCAACACCGCATTCGGCGAATACCGTGGCGGGTACTTCCCAATCATGTACGACCGCAAGCGGGCAGGGGCGCGCCGGCGGCAGTTGGCGGCGAGCTGTTCAACGAGGGTTTCGAGGGCGCACTGCCATCCAACGGGTTTACAAATCAGCGTAACGAAAGTGTCAGCGGCCCTCTGTTGTTGGACTTGAGTGCTATTCCTCAGCGCTTGGCGCAGCACATCCACGATCTGACGCACCGTGAAGCGCTGCAGGATGCTCACCGGCTCACGAAAGACCCGCAGATCCGTGCGGTGCTGATCGACAAGCTGGGGCCGCGCGGTGCTGACTCGTTCCTGCCTTGGCTGAAGGCGATCGCCAATGACCGCAACCCGCCGGAGGCCGGCAACTTCAACCGATTCCTTGACGCGGCCAGAACGAACACGTCCATCGTAGGCCTTGGCCTGTCCAGTACCACGCTTCTGGCGCAGGTCGGCGGATTGATTCCAGGGCTTCGGTACGTGAAACCCAAGCTATTGGCGCAAAGCCTTCTTGACGGTATCCGATCACCGGTGGAAACGTATCGGATGATTACCGATGCATCCCCCGCAATGCGCCTGCGCTGGGATACCGAGGACGGCCGGCTGGCGTCCAGCATGGCGGACCTTATCGGCAAGAATGCGTTTTTCCGCAAGCGTGACGATCTGGTGCGGTTCTCGTTCAACCTGCTGGGTTACCTGGATCGCGGCATTTCCGGTGCCATTTGGATGGCCAGCTATCGCGAAGGGCTGGCTGCTGGCAAAGACTCGGCCGCCGCCGCGCTTGACGGCGACAACGCGGTCCGACTGTCACAGGGCGGCACCGGCGCTATGGATATAGCCGCCATTCAACGCAAGGACCAAGGCGCCGCCATGCGCCTGCTGACGATGTTCTATACCCCGTTCTCGGCTTACTACAACCAAAACAGAGATCTGATTTTTGAAGCCAAGCAGGGATCACGCACTGTAGCCAGCGCGGCCGCCACGATGTTGGCGATCGCATTCTTTCAGGGCGTGGTGGGCGACCTGCTTACCGGCAAGGGCCCGGACGAAGACGAGAACACCGCCGCTTGGATGGCGAAAAGCACACTCGGCTTCGGTGTATCCGGGTTCCCGGTGATCAGGGACACCCTGGGCGCCGCACTTAGCGGTCACGCCGGCTCCTTGTCCCCGGCCTGGCAAGCCATTAATGCGGGTCGCCAGGCTGGCTCGGCCATAACTGGCCTGGTTGCCGGCACCAAGGATGCCGGGGCCGCGGCCAAGTCCGTGGTCACCGCCGGGGGCTACCTGTTTGGCATCCCTACCAAGCCCCTCACACGGCAGGGCTCGTACCTCTACAACGTCGCAATCGGCGAAGAAACCCCGGAAGACGCGGCGGCTTTCATCAAGGCCCTGCTGCACGGCGCTCCGAAAAAGTAAGAAAGCAACCACCCAACCGAATCCCGCCACCGAGCGGGATTTTTTTCGTCCAGAGAAAAGGAGTCACAACCGTGACAGTAAGCACGATCGACAGCGCTGCAGAGTTCGCAACTAACGGCGTCACAACGAACTTTCCGTTTTACTTCAAATTTCTTGAGAACGAAGATCTGGTTGTAACGTACGTCGACACCCTTGGTGTTTCGTCCGTTCTTACTTACGGTACCGATTACACGGTTAATGGGGCTGGCACTGAGGATGGCGGGAGTGTAGTGACCAGCGCAGCCAAGCCTGCGGGTCAGCTTATCGTGTCTCGCGAAATGGATCCTTTGCAGGGTACGTCGCTCAGAAATCAAGGGAAATTTCTAGCTGAAACGCATGAGGATGTATTCGATAAACTGACAATGCTGATTCAGCAAGGTTTTTCTCTATTCAGTCGCGCACTGCTCAGGCCATTTGGGAAAAATTATTACGACGCCAAAGGTCGCAATATTTCCAACTTGAACGATCCAGTTGCTGACCAGGACGCGACAACAAAACGTTGGTCTCGGGAATACATTGCATCGATTCTCAGCGCTATTCAGGGCCCGATCAACAATGCCGCGAATATCTTTTTCAAGGGGCCTGACAACCTTGATTACGTTGTTCAGGATCTTAGTGATTACAACAGCGCTCAGAAGGGCGACGCCCTGCTCGCGGTAAAACAGCCTACGGCGAATGCGGTTAATACGACACAGCACCAATTGAATCTGGAGCGTGTTTCCATTCAGCAATACGGAGGCAAGGACGATTACAACGGAACCTCCGGAACCAATAGCTTTGACGCATTAAACAAAATAATTACGGACTTTCCTAATGGCTGCACGATCTGTATGCCGCGAACCGTTGGCGGAACGGGTAGGTATTATTTTTCCGGTACGGCCAACTCGACCGATATGTCTAAGTACGTTCTTGATGTAGATGCGGGAGTTGACGCAACGGTAAACGGGGGTAACACACCCCTCGTAGGCCCGGGTTTGATCGTTAACCGCCAACTAAAGATAAAATTCATTGCCGCGAACTACACATATTCCCTGAGCCCCACTGCGTACGGGGTCGTTTCGGGCAAGCCTTACACCCTTAGCGCGAGTGATGGGGAATCGCCGATTGTTGAACGTTTGGTTACTGACAGTAACGTGAACATGGTTTTCAACAATGTAAATATTTCCACCGGGGCGCTCACTTCGTTTACCCCGTCAGGGACGGACGGCGAGACGGCCAGCTTAAATAACGTATCAACCAGTGGCTTTACAGTAGGATCGTTTTCTATTCGCCCAGGTCAAGAATTTCACGCCTCTCTGGCGCTTACTGTGGGCATGACAGGAAGTGTTTGCACTTATGTTCAGACTGAAAATGGATGGGTGCTGTTCAGCCAGAGCTTGGCGGGTGGAGATATCTCGCTGCGGATATTTGTTGAGGGTTCTCCGCTTCAGTCGACTGTGTTCGCGGATCCTTTCAACGGCTCGCTGGCATACCGAATGGCGAATTCTGAGATTGGCGTAAAAGTCCATTCGCCAACATCATTTTCTGTTCTGCTGAATCACTCCGAACTGTTCCGGATGGACAACCTTACATCTAGCGTTATTAGAGCCGGGTGGGGGGCTGGCCTTGTAAACAACGGCAGTGCGGTATATTTGACCTATCCCGTGAAGTGGACTTTGAGCAGAACCTACGGGATGCGTCAGTTGCGGGTGGTGTTCTGTGGTGACTCTACAGTTGCAAGCTCAAATCCGTTTTCTTGGACGAATCATTTTCTACGAACTTGCGCAGGTGTGGGCGGGCTTCAGTTCAAGAATGTGTTGAACCAAGCGGTGCCCGGTCATACTTCCGCGAATCAGGCCGCTATTGTTAGTGCAACGAACTACGGCGCGCTAGGCGGATTTGATTATATGTTTCTCGATGTGGGGATTAACGATATCGGCGGTGCCGTTCCGGTGGACACGTTCATCGCCAACATCGTGACAATCTACAACGTATGTCTGACCTACAACATCAAGCTGCTGGTAGGCTTGCCAGCGATGTTTTACAACCAGACGGAAGCTACTGCATACGGGCAAACAGGGCAAAACAGTGCATTGGGTGAGCGTGGTGCCTCATACCGTCTTAAGCTTCAAAGGAAGATTGCCGAGCTTGGACTTATTCCAAATTTCCTGGAGTTTCTGGACATGGGGGCTGTCGTTCCAAGCATGCTGGCTAATTCTGCGCTGAACCCTGTGGTTCAAGATAACGTCCACCAGTCCAACTGGGGTGGCGAAATCAAAGGGATGGGGGCGGCGAAATCATTCCTTGGGTATCTGTTCCCAGCCCCAAAAAAGGACATCGCACTGCGGTCGATAAAGCCGGCATGGATGCCGACTGCTATCCAAGCAACCTACGGCCTAACTTTCAAACCGCTGTTCCGCATCAACGGAGATCAGCTCTCTATGACTGGAGTTATGGATTGCCCCGCAAGTGTTCCCGCCAATACTAGCCTGGTCAAACTCCCGTACACCCCTCCAGCTGACATACGGGTAACGGCAATCTGTGGTGATGCGGGAGGGGTTTACAACCTCACAGCAATTCTCCTGATTGCATCGAACGGCATGGTAAGCGTGCTGAGCATCCCCGCCACAGCTCGGTTTATCGATTTCAGCACCGTGACATTCACCATGCTTCCATAACTCGCGAGTGATTGATCCAAGGTGAGTTTCGCCAAGCCTACGTCGGGGTGTGGCGCATAAGCGCTGTATCAATCAATAAAGCAAGAAAGCCTCCGTATGGAGGCCTTTGAACCTTTGTTTCATCTGAAATTAATATGCCCCATGGTAGGCAAAGGTTGGGAATAGTGAGCGATTCCCATCCCGGTCAGCCCTGCCACTCTTCACCTTAATTAGCTGACCATTCATGGCATAGGTAGCGATACCTATGGTCATAGACCGATCGAAGACTTCTTTGGGTATGGGAATTGAACACTCCAGAACCTTTTCGCCTTTGCAGTATTTTTCAGCAGGAAAGTCGCCGACGTTGGTGATGACTTTCTGATTTAAGTCGTTTAGTTGAATAGCAAAGGTCAGTCCATTCTCTGTGCCGGGATTGATTGTGAGCACTGCGACATTGTGCTTGTCCTCGGCACCAAATGATTCAAATTTAACCTGAGAAATTTTTGTTCCATCGATGAGCGCTGCTTTCGCATCTGCGGACGTGTTTTTTTCGATGGTGGTATTTGAGTAAAATTTGCTTGCCGCTATAGCAGCAATTGCTACGACCGGAAGAATCCAGTATTTATTCACTTTCAATAGCCTATTAATTTGAGAGCGGGAAGGAATAGTGATGGGTGAACTGCCTTGCGATACCAAGAGACCCTAGGAGGTGGTGGCTGTGACCAATCACGATCATGGCCGCCGCAAAAAACCGTAGTGAGGTTAGCGCGTCAAGCTGTAATTTAGCTTTCACTTTTCATACCTGAATAGTTGAGTATTGGACTGTCTCAATCCCTGACCACATCATTAATTTTGTATTAGTATATTGCATTCTATTTGCCGCTTACTTTCGCCGCAAAGTTTGTCCTTTGCTGGGTTGTCATGCCTTCCCTGAGCGCGCTGAGGTAGTCGGCATACCACTGCACCATCTTCTGGCGCTGGGGCAGATAGGTCGCCTTGTCGTACACGCCCTTGAGCCCAGGCTTTTTATGGGCCAGGTGCATATCGCGCCAATCCTCATTCCAGCCAAACTCGGACAGCAGCGTTTCGCACGTATGCCGGCTGCCGCGATCTGTCATTCGGCATTTGTTCTCTGTTTATTGACCAGCTCCGCCTGGCTGTTTTCGAGCTGCCTTCTTATCGGCAATCCACTGTTCGACCTCAACCGGGTCGAAGCGGCAGCGTGCACCCCGCGCGTCACTGCTCTTGATCGGCGCCGGGAATGTCTTGTCGCGTACGCGCAGCTTGTTCAGCCCGGAAACGCTTTTCATGCCGAGCATCTTAATGACTTCTGCATTGCCCACCAGGGCGGTACGTTGTTGTTCCATTGGTATGCCTCGCTGGGCTGTTGTCGAGTGGGTTGATTGAGCAGGACGGCTATGAGGCGTCCCTGATAGTCGGAGGTGGGGGCCGGCTGTCTGCCTTTGATTTGATCCAGGCCTCAACTTCGGCTTTCACGAAGTAGGCATGAGCCTGTCGGTGCGGGCCCTCCTTGATCGGAGTGGGGAAGGTCGAGTCCTTGTTGCGGATCCGGTGCAAGGTGGTGCGGCCGATGCCCAGCATCTGCATTATTTCTTTGGAGCCGATCAGAATTCGATTTGTGACCGGACTTTCTTTGGTCATGGAGTTCATCACCTATTCGTCATAGCAACGGAGGTGGGCTTGAAGAGACTAGTTTGTTCTGACTTGTGGCCATTTCCGGAAATCCACGGACTGCGCACTTCAGAGTGATCGTGCTTTCCACCCATGCTTCATACCCGCGCACGTCGATCAACACCCTACCATCCGGAGCATGTCGCCAGACTAGGTTTTTGGTCCAAGTCCCATCAGACATCTTGGCTCTGATTGCAGCCTCGGTATAACCGCTCTCGGCCGAAAACCGCCTCACCGTTTTGTAATTGACCATATCGGTACTCCTGATCAATGGCCGATGCTTTTCAGGGTAGGCGGCACCTGACGCTTTCTTCCAGGCCTTTTGGGCTTGGTCTGGATATTGCCATCCCTACAATCGATTATGAACTGCATGACATCCGTTTTAAGCCAGCAAATTCTGTTGCCCATTTTGAAACTTTTAGGGAGCCAAGCAGCATCAGTTTGAAGCCCACTTCTAATCGAAGATTCAGATCGGCCAAGCATCTTGGCCAAATCAGGTACGTAGAGAATTTCGGTTAGATCGCTCATATGCCCTCCTGCAGTTCCTAGCTTTCAGTGTTCCGCCGTAGTCGCGCCAAGCCTTGCTTGATGTGCCCGGCGTTCTCGCTGATCGTCTCCAGCGCTCCGCGGATGTTCTCTCCTATGTTTGTGGTGTCGCTGTCTTCCGCCCACAAAGTCAGTTCCATGATGGCTGCTTCAAGGGCAAGCTGATTTTCGTAGATGCGTTCGAGCGTGTCTGGGAGGGAGTATTCGGGGGAGGGCATCGCTTGGTCTCCAGTAGCGGGAATGGAAAGCATAGCCGCGAGCAAAAAAATGGCCCGTTTATGTGCGGACCTAATGGGAGTTCTTCAAAGGAGTATGGCGACCTTACCCACAGCCGTGTAAATGCCAGGTGAAAAGGATGTCGCAAAAGCAGAAAAGCCCGCACGCGGCGGGCTCTCTGTAACACTTGGGGCGCTGATCCCTCAGCACAGCCAGTTCCCAATTTCTAGGATTACCGACTCAATGGTGGCGGTTTGGCTCGTTGAGCGAGATAGGCTGCTGTTACGAGCGTCTATCAGCTTTTGACATGCCAATAAAGATTTCTTGTTCAGCAAACAGACAGGATTTTCCATTGCAACAAAATATTTCTTAACTAGCTTGAAATACGGGACACCTAGCCCCCTGTCGCGCTAATTCTCATAGTAGCGATGCGACATTAAATTATCCGGGCCCCGTTTTGGCCCGTCTAATAGGAGAGCAACAATGAAAATTGTAACCAGCGCAATTGCTATAAGCATGGCGTTCGCAGCGTGCTCATCTGTTTACGCTTCTCAAATCAAAGCCCCTATTGGCCACGAACCCAACAGTCACGTAATCGCCGACTCACCACCGCTACTGCAACTGGCGGGAAATGGTGGATCAGGCGGTAATGGTGGAGCTGGAGGAAGTAACGGCGGTCAAGGCGGCGCGGGTGGTAACGGTGGTGCTGGCGGTAGTGATGGTAACGGCAGTGGCAACGGTAACGGCAGCGGTAATGGCAACGGTACCGGCAACGGGAATGGAAACGGCGGGGGAGTAGGAGGAAGCGGTGGTGACGGAGGGAATGGTGGTGGAGGTGGCGATGGCGGCGGTGATGGCGGCGGCGGCGATTGAAACCTGATCTTTAACCTTCGAGGATTACCCCATGAAGAAGTTGATCATCTTTCCTTTGTGCAGCGTGATCGCTGTTTTACTGACGCATTCAAATTTCGCGGCGGCTTTTGAAGGTCCAACCATTAAAATGCCTCCTTCAGTTACGGCTGTCGCTTCCAATGATACGCCCATTAATGGGCACTCAGACTCCGCCGTCAAAGGAGGACACGGCGGCAAAGGTGGAAATGGTGGTGCCGGAGGAGCCGGTGGTGCTGGAGGCAGCGGAGCTCAACCCGGCAAAGGGGGCTCTGGAGGCAAGGGTGGTGCGGCCGGCCCTGGCGGTACACCAGGCGCCGACGGCGCCCCGGGCGCTGACGGTGCACGGGTCCCCAGCGATCCGCCTGATAAAAAATCAAGCACCTGACTGCTTGCAGTAAATAGTTGGAAGAGAGGGTTGGCTCTCTTCCAACTTATTTGTGATTGAAAGAGGTGGTGTTATGCGCAAACTCTTTGTTGTTTCCTCGATATTTTTTGTAGGAATGATGAGCGTAGGTTCTGCGTCGGCAAGTTGGCTGTCATCGAAACAGATCAGTTGTAACCAGAATATTTATAGTTGTGTTGACGCAAGTCTGGACAGCGCGAGCGCAGGTGCAAATGGAGGGCCTGGCCAGAATGGTAGCCCGGGTGCCGCAGGCGGTCCTGGGCAAAATGGCGGACGTGGAGGCGACGGAGGTGCTGGAGTCAACGGCGGGCCCGGTGGAAACGGAGGCGCCGGCGGTGCTGGTGGGTCAGGTGCCTCTGGCGGAGATGGTGGAAACGGTGGAGCTGGAAGCGGCGGTTCTTCAGGTGGTAATGGCGGCGATGGCGGAGCAGGAGGCGACGGAGGAAATGGCGGGAACGGCGGTGATGGTGGTGACGGATAAAATGCCTTCATCAGGACTCGTGGCCCGATAGCTTGTCAGAACGGAAACAAAAAGCGCGGCGCCGGGTACAGCTAGGAAGTGGCTGTCAGAGGGAAGTTGCGATCGCCAGGGCCAGTTGCCTGTCTGACATCAGCGGCGGTGCGCTGGTCGAGCGGTAGTACCTGGAGGCCTGCTCAAACTGGTGCCGCGAATCTCTCCATCCGAACCAATGAACGCCAGGGCGTCGGTCTTGGCCGATTTGAAAATCTTAGGCGGCTCGGTCGTGAGAGATGTAGTCGCCCCAATTAAAATGGTTGGCGCGGAGATTGTGAGAAATATCGCGGCAGCGATAGGGTTAGCGCCATCACCTGATACGGCCTGCCTGCTGACCGATGCCAGTAGGGCGATCGCCAGTGTCTTCCATGAGTCCATTCTTCGATGCTTCCAGTGCGTCCAGGGAGCGCCACAATAGCAGAGCAGGGCGCTTGCCAGAAACAAGAAGCCCGGCGCTAGGCCGGGCTTAATGTGAGTAAAGCTATTTTTTTTGGAGGGTCTTTATCGCTTCTGCTGTGGAGCCCTGCGCCTCGTAAATCTTCATGAGTTGAGCGGTGACAGCCTCGCTGTTTACGTTAGCCTGCTGGCGATCGGCCTCCCGCTCAGCCTTCAATTCAGCGATGAGCTTCTTCAAATCGTCGTCAAAAGAAGTTCGATCAGCGCGCATGTCTGTACGCATGCCACCCAACTCGGTAAGCAGCGACTTGTGCGAATCCCAGGCAAAATAATACGACCCACCGAGAATTGCCAGGGCCGCCAAGGCCAGCTGCCACCCCTCGACGCTAATATTTACGCTTTTCGCTTGAGCGCTCACAATCTCACCTTCGGTAAAAATATAATTGCCGAGAGTCATAGTGCTATCACTGTAGACCCCTAACGGCAAGGATGATTCAGAAAGGATAGAAGGGTCGGTGTTGTCCACGTAAAAAAATGCGTCTACCGGCTTGGTCGTCGCGCTGGATAACGTAGATACCTGATCCTCCATGAAATCATAGAGATCAAAAGATAAGCAAGCCGCCTGCATCACTCATCCTTGTTCATGGCTGCCAAAACGCTCTGGCAGTTGAATAGAGCCGTGTATCCACAGCGCTTGCATGACCCGATAAAAAACCAAACGCCTAAATGCTGGACATTAGGAACTGTGGCCGCCACCACTCCAGCAATCCCACCGCCAGAAGGCGCAGAGATTATGCTGTATTCGCCAACTTGGCAAAAGGTGCACTTGTTGTCAGGGGCGACCCCGTTGAGAAAATCAGCCAGTACAGATCCAGGTATTTGAAATGCTTTATTTTGATCAGGCTCTACTGCAGACCCGGCAGAGCCAGGTGCGTCATCATTACTACTCATGGCGACTCCATTCGATTATTTTTAAACTTAAAGCATCCCGCCGCACCAGACGACGCGCCTATGCAAGCTTACGTCGATTTATCTGTCCTACATTCACCTCATTTACATAACCCGCCATTTGGTCCTCGACCGCCTGAAACCTGGTCGCGATCCTGATCAGCTCCTTGGCGTCATCCTCCTGGCCAGCCTCGGATAGCTTTACGGCAGCCTGCATCAGATCAACGCCCGACCACTTGAGCAGGGCTGCGGCTTCTTTCAGATCGCGGCGCAGCTGCTGGTTGGGTTTGGTGAGGGGCATGTTCAGGTGTCTCGTTTCGCTTCGCCAGTCAAAATCCACTGCACGAGCCGGCCGGTTACCTTGTCATACAGAACTGACAAGAAAATCCCAATTATCACCAGGTAACTACCGTAAAAGGCTGCCGGGTACTCCTTTACGCGATATTTATTCCAGCGGATCACATCTAGCCACCGCTCAAAAAATCGGTCCGGACTCAGGTAGCGCCCGCCCATATCGTAAAGACCGATCGACAGGATAATGAGGCCGACGAGCAGCAGAACAAGACCTATACGCTTTGTGACGCTATTCGTGAATTGTTCCACGCCGACCTCCTGTCAGACTTAATGCCAGCAGGCATAGGTAGAGCTTGTCTTTGATCAGTCATTTCTGCAAGTCAGCAAAAAGATACAGGCAAAATTACGTTGCCACAGATTAGAGGCGCCAGTGCACTACAGATCGTTCTCCGCTCACGATCTGGTGGGTGGCGATCTTCCGGCAGAGTGCCTATTATCGTTTGGCAACCTTGGCTCCTGCGGTCCAGCGGAACCAAAAAAGTACACTGGCTAGTACAGCGGTTTAGCAAAGGCCCGGACAGGACAAGTAAAAACAGGTGGATTATCACCAAATACGATTCCTGTCTCGGGCACAAAAGCAACACCGCTACAAAGGCAACGTTTTCAGATGATCCCAGAATGGTTCTGAAGGCCAGACGAGCCGGCACATGTGCCTGTTCTTTTGTATCTGCGCAACCTTGATGACCCAGATGCATCCCCATTCCTCGATCTAAGAGAACAGACATGACCCCTACAGAGATGACCCAGGACGCTCGGCACGAAGAAGCGCTCAAGAAGTACGTTGAGGACACGCCGCAGCTTAAAGAAGAGATCAAGGACCTGAGCGCCGATGATCAGCGCGACCAGATCCAGTGGGCATTCGAGGACGAGGCCGAGAGCCAGGGATTCCAGCCTTGGGAACTGACCCTCAAATACACCTCGACCCCGGAAGAGTTCGAAGCAGCACGTCTGGCCCTGCACAAGGAGGCGGCCGAGGTGCTGGGTGTTGAATGGGATGAATATTGCGAGATGAATAACCTGGTCGTCTGACGCAGACGTATGTCGTAGTGAGCGGGCTTGTCGAATCGTCGCACCGCCCGCTCACTACAACGATCAGCCCTCAGATACTGAGGCGCATCGACAAATCCACTGCCTTCACATCCTTGGTCATCGCGCCGATGGAGATGTAGTCCACACCGGTTTCAGCGATGGGCAGCAGGGTGCTTTCATTGATTCCGCCGCTGGCCTCCAGCTTCGCCTTGCCGCCGTTCAGGCGCACGGCTTCACGCATATCTTCCAGGCTCAACTCATCGAGCATGATGATATCGGCGCCCGCCGCCAGGGCTTCGCGCAGTTCATCCAGGCTTTCCACTTCGATTTCCACCGGTTTACCGGGGGCAATTTTGTGCGCGGCGGTGATGGCCTGGGCAATACCGCCGCAGGCGGCGATATGGTTTTCCTTGATCAGGAACGCGTCATACAAACCGATGCGATGGTTGTGGCAGTCACCGCAGGTCACTGCATATTTCTGCGCCAGACGCAGGCCCGGCAAGGTTTTGCGGGTGTCCAGCAGCTTGACCTGGGTGCTGGCGACGAGATCCGCCAGGAATTGCGCGCGTGTGGCCACCCCCGACAACAGTTGCAGGAAATTCAGCGCCGAACGTTCGCCGCTGAGCAGCGAGCGCGCCGGGCCTTCGAGGTGGAACAGTGCCTGGTTGGGGCTGACACGCTCGCCATCGGTGACCTGCCAATGCACGGCGACGCGCGGGTCCAGCTGGCGAAATACCGCATCCACCCAGGCCGTACCGGCGATAACCGCGGCATCGCGGGTAATGATAGTGGCCGTGGCCAGCCGTTCGGCCGGGATCAACTGGGCGGTGATGTCGCCGCTGCCGATGTCTTCCAGCAGTGCACGGCGCACGTTGGCTTCGATTTCGGCGGTGAGGTCGGCAAGACGGAGATTCGGCATAACAGGCTCCACAAACAAAGTGCCCCGATTATAGGGGCAGTGTGCGTTCGAACCCAGCGACCCGCTCATTTACCGGCACATAACAGAGTTTACTGGCGTAAGCCCCTCCAATTGCCAGATAATCCTGCGCCTTGCAATTGGCGTCATAGCTTTGACGTCGTGGTGATAACCGGTGTTCCACAGGGCCTGACCCGCCTGTGCCCGATCTCTCCCCAGCCGATACCGCCGTTTCAGGAGGCCAGGATGCACAATGACGGAAAGGTGCTGCCCTTCAACAAGGCCTACGCCACGCCATCGCCGCTCGCGCGTCTGCCGGTGGTGTTGCTGCAGGTTCGCGACAAGGCTGCACAGCAGTTGCAGCAAGGGCTGCAGGACCTGTTCGATAACGCCGACGACACCTTGTTTGAAATGGCCGACAGGGCCCGCAACGACGTCGACCATCATATTTTCTTTGAAGCCATGCGTGACCTGCGCCTCAAACGCAAGAATTTCGAGCGCGTGTTCATGGAGCAATTGTTCGAAGCCTTTTCCGGCCTGGGCCATGCGGGGCGGGGTGACCGGCAACTGTTGCCGGTGGTGTCCTATGACACAGCCTCGGGCGCGTCCAGGGATGATCAGGAAAAAACCGTGGCACTTGAGGCCATGCTGGGCCGTGTGCATAACCGTGATGGTCTTGCCCTGTCGCAGCTCACCGCACGCTTGAGCGCGGTGCTGGGCAAGCATCTGGATGAGCATGAGAACCCCCTGAGCCCGGCGCTGCTGTGTGAGTTTTTCCTGCGCGCGGGCCGCAGCCTCGGGGTGGAAATCCGCGTCAAGCTGATCATGCTCAAGCTGTTTGAAAAGTACGTACTCAGTGACGCCGACCAACTGTACGGCGAAGCCAATCAATTGCTGATCGCCACAGGCGTGTTGCCCGAACTCAAGGCGGTGCCTTCCCGTCGTCCCGGTGGGCATGATGGACGTGCCTGTCAGCGCGAGCCGGCACTGCCGCCCGCCGACCCGCCCATTGACGAAACCGGCCAGGAAGCCTTCGCGGCTTTGCAGCAATTGCTGATCGCCGTGCGCGGCAGTGTGGCGCCGACCCTGGAGGCCAGTGCCGAACCCGTGCCGATTGCCACCCGTGACCTGCTGCGTCTGCTGTCGCATCTGCAGCAGTACGTGCCGGAGCCGCAAGCCGAGGACGATTTCGACCTGCGCAACCAGCTGGAGCAGTTACTGACGCGTGTCAGCGTCAAGAGTGGCAGGTCACGGGTGGTGGAAGTTGCGCACGAGGATATGATCAACCTGGTCGCCCTGCTGTTTGAATTCATCCTCAATGACCGCAGCGTGCCGGACGCCTTCAAGGCGTTGATCGCACGTTTGCAGATACCCATGCTGAAAGTGGCGGTGCTGGACAAGAGTGTTTTCAGCCGCGCCAGCCATCCGGCGCGGCGCCTGTTGAATGAAATCGCAGCGGCGGGCCTGGGCTGGAGCTCCAGGGATGATTGTTCGCGTGACAGCCTGTATGTGCGCATCGAGCAGGTGGTGCAGCGCTTGCTCAACGAATTCATCGAAGATCCGGCGATTTTTTCTCAGTTGCTCACCGAGTTCAGCGCGTTTACCGCCGATGAGTGGCGCCGCAGCGAGTTGCTGGAACAACACACCCGCGACGCCGAGCATGGCCGCATGCGCACCGAAGCGGCCCGTCAGCGGGTCGCCGATGTGCTCAATCAACGGTTGTTGGGCAAGGTATTGCCGGTAGCGGTCGTGCAGTTCCTGCAACAGGCCTGGAGCCAGGTGATGTTGTTGGCCAGCCTCAAGCATGGTGAGCAATCGGTGCAATGGCAGGCTGCGCTGCGCACCATGGACGAGTTGGTCTGGAGCGTCGGCCTGCCGGACGATACCGAGGCGGGTCGGCACCTGATGGAGCAATTGCCGGGCTTGCTCAAGGCCTTGCGTGACGGTTTGACCAGTGCCGCCTTCGACCCCTTCAGCACGCGCGATTTCTTTGTTCGCCTGCAAGCCCTGCATGTCCAGGCGCCCGAAGGCGTGGAGGCGTTAATCGAAGTGCGCGAGCCGTTCGTGCTCAGCACCTTGCCCGCCGATTCAGGCGAACACCTGCCGGCCGACGATCCCGACCTGCTCAAGGTTCACCAATTGCGCATCGGTGGCTGGGTGATGTACCAGCAGGACCAGGCCAACACCCTGCGCTGCAAGTTGACAGCGATCATGGCGCCGGCCGACACCTATATATTCGTCAGTCGCACAGGGCTCAAGGTCCTGGAGCAGAGCGCCGCTCAGTTGGCACTGGCGTTCAAGCGCGGCGCGTTGCATACATTGGATGACAGCCCCCTGTTCGAACGGGCGCTGGCCGGCGTGGTGGACAGATTGCAGCAACTCAATCGCGGCAAGTGATCGCAACCACAGGGTCGAACGCGGCATACTGGTCACACTTTGTCTCACTCAGGGAACCTGTATGCAGTTGGACCCCATCAGCGGTTGGTGCCGGGGCATCCGTCATTGCCCCTCGCCCAATTTCAACGAGCGCCCCGCAGGCGAAGTCTCACTGTTGGTGGTGCATAACATCAGCCTGCCACCGGCGCAGTTCGCCACCGGTAAAGTGCAGGAATTTTTCCAGAATCGCCTGGATGTCACGGAACATCCCTACTTTGAAGGGATTGCCGACCTACGGGTATCTGCACATTTTCTGATTGAGCGTGACGGCGCGATGACGCAGTTTGTGTCGTGCCTCGATCGTGCCTGGCATGCCGGGATTTCGTGCTTCGAAGGGCGGGAAACCTGCAATGACTTTTCCCTGGGGATTGAGCTGGAAGGCACGGATGAACTGCCATTCACCGATGCTCAGTATGAGGCGCTGATCGAGTTGACCCGTCAGTTGCTCGGCACCTACCCCGGTATTACCCCGCAACGTATCTGTGGTCACAGCGACATTGCCCCGGGACGCAAGACAGATCCCGGCCCCGCTTTTGATTGGACGCGCTTTCGCAGCGCCCTGCAGGATGGAGGACACGCACGATGAGTTTCCTGGTATTGGTACTGGCCGTGTGGATCGAGAAATTCTCGGCCCTGCGTCAGCGTTTACAACGTGATGGCGGCTGGTTGCGCGAATTGGCCAGGCTGGAATCGAGCCCGCGCATGGGCAAACAGCCATGGCTGATTCTGACCCTGTTGGTGCTGCTGCCGGTGGCGTTGCTGGCGTTGTTGCTCCTGGTGCTGGAGCCGGTGGCGTATGGCTTGTTGGCACTACCGGTGCATCTGTTGGTGGTGATCTACAGCCTGGGGCGCGGCGATCTACTGGCCGGGCTGGGTCCGTTTCGCGATGCATGGCGGCGTGGTGACTTGCAGGCCGCCGAGCATGTGGCCGAGCGCGATCTGGCGCTCGGTGCGGACAGCGGCGAGCAGTTGCTGGAACGCGTTCAGGGCCACCTGTTGTGGCAGGCGTACCAGAGTTTTTTCGCGGTGATTTTCTGGTACTTCCTGTTGGGTCCCGTCGCCGCCCTGGCTTACCGCCTGTTGGCGCTGGCCAGTGAGCACAGTCGCAACCCGTTGGTGGCCGAGCGCGCCGGGCAACTGCGACATGCCTTCGATTGGTTGCCGGTTCGCTTGCTGGCGGCCAGCTTTGCGCTGGTGGGCAACTTTGTTGCGGTCAGCCGCGTGATGCTTCATGAGTTGCTGAGCTGGGACATCAGCGCGGCTCAACTGGTGGAAAAGGTCGGCTTGGTGGCCGCCGAAATTCCGGCTCCGGTGGTGGGGGCCGACGGTATCAGCAGCCTCGATCGCCTATGGGAACTGCTGCTGCGCGCGGCGGTGCTGTGGTACGCCGGGTTTGCCATCTGGACCGTGTTGCCTTGACCCTTGTCATCAGCGGGCTTGCCCCGCGCCGGCTGCGTAGCAGCCCTTGGACTCCCCGCTCGTTAACCTTAAGTTACAAAACTCCCCTTCAAATTGAGCTATACAGGCAGAGCGCCAAATAGTGGCTTTGTGCCGCCGCCCTGCGCCTCAATAAAAATAAAAATAAGGGAGTTCACCTGTGAAGAGCTTGCTCTATCCCGCTGTCGCATTGATGAATCGCCTGACCTTCGGCATGAAGTTCAGCCTGATCAGCGTGCTGTTCCTGCTGCCGATGCTGGCGACCAACTATTACCTGGTGCGCGATTCCTGGCGTGAATTCCAAGGCACCCGAGTCGAGCTGCAAAGCCTCGACCTGCTTGGCGGCAGCCTGGCGTTGCGTCGTGATCTGGAAACCCTCAACAACCAGGTACAGATCAACGCAACCCTCGGCCAATCGGGCAAGGCCGGTGACCTGGAGAGCCAGATCGACACCCTCGAACAGAGTCTGCTCAGTCGCTTGCAAGCCCTCAACGCAGTGGCCGGCGAGCCTGAGCAAATAGTCGTTTTCGAAGGCAAGCGCGACGAACTGATCGCCGCCTTTACGGCCCAGCAACAGGAAACCTCGTTGATGAGTAAAAGCGCGCTGATCGGCAAACTGCTGAACAAGGCGCAAATGCTCAGCCAGATCGTCGCCAGCCAATCCGGCCTGAGCCGCGATTCCCAGAGCGACCTGCGCCAGCTCAGTGAGCTGATCACCAATGTCACCCCGCAAGTCACCCAGACTTTGGGCGAAGGTCGTGCGATGGGCGCGTATTCCCTGGGCCAGGGTTTCCTCAACTCATCGTCCAGTACCCGTTTTGATGAATTGTTGCAGCAGCTGGAAAAACTCCACGCCGAATACGCCTTGAAGTTGCAGGACGCCCTGGGTTCCAGCAGCGCCGCACATGCCGCCCTCGATGGCCTGGCCAAGGCCAGCAATGCGAGCCTCAAGCAAGGCAGCGCAGTTTTTGAAGAGCAGGTGGTGATGGCCGAAACTCTCGACGCGCCCTGGCCGGCCTTCTACGACGAGGTCAGTCAATTGATGGCCACGACCTATGAACTCGATGCAGCCACGCTGGCCTTCCTGGGCCAGCAACTGGAGCAGCGGCTGGCACAGAACCGCACGCACATGCTGGTGCTGATCTCGGGCCTGACGGCGGTGTTCTTGCTGATTTTCTATCTTTACGCCGGTTTCTACGCCTCTACCCGCACCACCCTGCGGCGCCTGGGGGCCATGATGGACAAGGTCGCGGCTGGCGACATGACCGTGACCTTCGTTGCCCGCAGCCGCGATGAACTGGGCGACCTGGGCCAGGTGTTCAACGCCACCGTGGCGAAAATCCACGACTTGATCGAACGTGTCGGGCACACGGTCAGCCAGGTCGAGCGCCAGGCTGGCCAGGTGCAAGCGGTCTCGGCGCAGAGCAACCAGGCGGTGTCCGGTCAGCGCAGCCAGATCGAACAGGTGGCGACCGCCATGAACCAGATGTCGTCGACGGCCCAGGAAGTCGCACGCAATGCCGCGGCGGCGGTCAGCAGCGCCCACAGTGTCAACGATGAGACCGTCAGCGGCCGTAGCCTGGTGCAATCCCAGCAAGGCAGCATTGCGCGGCTGGCCTTGGAAATCGACCAATCGGTGCGGGTCATCAACCAATTGGCCACCGACAGCCAGGCCATCAGCAGCGTATTGGAGGTGATCAAGAGCATCGCCGAGCAGACCAACCTGCTGGCGCTCAACGCGGCGATCGAAGCGGCTCGCGCCGGTGAGCAGGGGCGCGGTTTTGCGGTGGTGGCCGACGAGGTGCGTACCCTGGCTCGACGGACCCAGCAGTCCACCGAGGAAATCGAACAGATGATCAGCCGTCTGCACGACGGGGTGGCGGCGGCGGTCACCGCCATGGGCTCCAGCCATGCAATGGCGAATGGCACCGTGGGCCAGTCGGAACAGGTACAGCAGGCCCTGGAAAACATCCTCGGCGCGGTCGGCATGATCGTTGATCAGAACCAGCAGATCGCCGCCGCCGTGGAACAGCAGACCACGGTCGCCCACGATATCGACCAGAACATCGTCGAAATCAACCGGGCCGGTGAACATGCCGCCGACGGGGCGCATCAGACCGAAGCGGCGAGCCGGCAGTTGTCATTGCAGGTGGTCGAACTGAAGCACTTGATCGGGGCGTTTCGCGTGTAGGACGCGGGAGTAAGAACGGTCTTCGAGCGGTGTGGCGTTTTTCTGTATTTCACGATGTGTCTTTTTTGAACGCATAAGTAGGTGAGAATTTGTTTCACCTTATTAACGGTCCAAGGGAGGCACGACGATGACCGCTGCAATCGGCATCAAAGGGCACTGCGCCCATTGCGACATCACGTTTGTACTCAAACCCTGGCAATTGAATGCCATCGCGATCGAGGAACCCTTCGATTGCCCGTATTGCCAGCAGATCCTGCAGTTGAGCTGCCCGCGACAGATGCGCCAATTCAAGTCGCTGGGCCACTGGGCCCTGGTACGCCCGAGCATGACCATGCTGACCTGTGCGGTGTTGATTGTGGCCCTGGTGGCGGAGTGGCTGGGGCTGATCAGTCTGGTCGGGCAGCTCAATGTGTCGCTGGTGGTGATCCTGATGCACTTTCTAACGCTGCGATATGCCCGTTACCGGCAGCGAATGACGCTGCAACTGCAAATCGCCGCCGCGCCGTTACCAGTTGAACAGCTCGCACGCATTGCGTGTGCTCGCCTCGGCCAGCAGTAGAGGGCTTGTGCCCATGCGCTCGGCCAGGGCGCCGCAAATCGCCGGCAAGTGCTCGGGGCTGTTGCGCTGGCCCGGGTACATGGCGGGGGCCATGTCCGGCGCGTCGGTTTCCAGCACCACGGCGTCCAGCGGCAGGTGCGCCAGTACCTTGTGCATGCGCAGGGCCTGCGGCCAGGTGGCGGCGCGCCCAGGCCGAGCTTGAAGCCCAGCTTGATGTACTCGTGGGCCTCTTCGCGGCTGCCGGCAAAAGCGTGGATGATGCCGCCGCGTGGCAGGCGGATGCGCTTGAGCGTGGCGATGACCGCCGCGTGGCTGCGGCGTACATGCAGCAGCGCCGGGAGCTGGAAATCCACCGCCAGCTGAAGCTGCGCCTCGAACAGTGTTTGCTGGCGTTCGCGGTCCAGCGCCTGCAGGAAATAATCCAGGCCGATTTCGCCGACCGCGCACAGTTGCCGATGGCCATGCAGGCGTGACAGCCAGTCGGCCAACACGGTCAGGTCGGCGGGGCGGTGGTCGTCGAGGTACACCGGATGCAGGCCGAAGGCCGCGAACAAACCTTCGTCGGCCTGAACCAGATCCCACAGCCTCTGCCAATTCTGCTGATACACCCCCAACACCACCATGCGCCGCACGCCCAATTCACGGCTATGGGCGAGGACTTCGCGCCGATCCGTGTCGAAGTCGGCGAAGTCCAGGTGAGTGTGGGTGTCGATCAGCTCCACGCTTACGCCTCGATAATGCGCTGCTTGAAGGTCCGACCGATGGCGTGCACGCCCGGCTGGTACTGCTCTTCTTCAATCGCCGCCAGCGCCAGGCGCAGGGCGGCGTCCGCGATCAACTGGTGTTGCTGGGCCATGGCGTTGACCGGCAGTGGCAAAAAGTCCAGTAACTGGGTGTCACCAAACGTGCCCAGGCGCAGCGGGCGTGATTTGAGCGGATAGTCATGCAGTGCGTCGAACACGCCCTGTAACAACACATAGGACGTGGTCACCAGCGCATCAGGCAGGTGCCCCAGTTGCTGGAGCAATTGCTGCATCAACTGGCGGCCACCCTCGCGACTGAAGGCTTCGGCGTGTTCGACGATGATTTCACCGGTGAATCCCTGCAGCGCTTCGCGAAAACCGGCGGCGCGCTCCTGGCTGATGCTCAACTCGGGCCGTGCGCCGATCAGCACGATCTGCTTGGGCAGCGGTTGCAGCAGGCTGGCCGTCAATTGCTGGCAGGCCTGGCGGTCGTCGCTGACCACCGAGCAGAACTGTTCCGGCGCCATCACCCGGTCGATAGCGATCACCGGCAGGCCCTTGGCTTGCAGCTCGCGGTAACTGTCGTCGGCGGCGGGCAGGCAACTGGCCACGAACAACGCGTCGCAACGCCGGGCGCGGAACAGTTGCAGCAACTGGCGCTCGCTGTCCGCATCGTCGTCGGAACTGGCGATCAACAGCTGATAGCCGCGTGCTCGGGCGCCTTGTTCCAATAGCTTGGCGATACGTGCGTAACTGGGGTTTTCCAGGTCGGGCAGAATAAAGCCCAGGGTGCGCGTATGCCGGCTGCGCAGCCCGGCGGCCTGTGGGTTTGGGGTAAAGCCATGAGCCTCGACAACGGCACGCACCCGCTCGACGGTGGCATTGCTGATGCGTTGCTGTTCGGCCTTGCCGTTGATGACGTAGCTGGCGGTGGTCACGGACACACCGGCGAGACGCGCAATATCACTGAGTTTCAAACCGGGATTTCCTTGTTTTTTAGAGCTTGCCCCGACATTTTGTCCAATCCTAACCGATTCCAGCCCGGGACCCATGTCCCAGCTCAAGCGCCGAGTGGGTCTTCAAGGATGGCCAATTAACGCGTAATCTGCCATACAATCTAGATTAAACGTTTCAGCAGGCGTATTTTTACGATGTTCGCGACTGAGTGGCTACTGCCAATTGACTGCTCAGTCAGTTATCGCAGAACACCTTTACACTGTTTTATTCAAAACAATACCTAGTGCATCAGCGCACTAACTAGGAGAACGGCATGCTTGAGCTCACCCACGAGCAGATATCCATGGGCCAGGTGGCTGTGGATAAATCTGCTGCCTTGCACTTGCTCGCTGACAAACTGGTGGCCGATGGCCTGGTCGCCGAGGGTTACCTCAGCGGTTTGCAAGCCCGTGAAGCCCAAGGTTCGACCTTTCTCGGCCAAGGTATTGCCATCCCCCACGGCACCCCCGAAACCCGCGACCAGGTGTTCGCCACCGGCGTGCGCCTGCTGCAGTTCCCCGAAGGGGTGGACTGGGGCGACGGCCAGATCGTCTACCTGGCGATCGGCATCGCCGCGCAATCCGATGAACACCTGCGCCTGCTGCAATTGCTCACCCGCGCCCTTGGTGAAACCGACCTGGGCCAGGCGCTGCGCCGTGCCGGCAGTGCCGAAGCCTTGCTGAAACTGCTGCAAGGCGCGCCGCAGGAACTGGCGCTGGATGCGCAGATGATCAGCCTGGGCGTGTCTGCCGACGACTTCGAAGAGCTGGTCTGGAGAGGTGCGCGCCTATTGCGCCAGGCCGACTGCGTGAGCAACGGGTTCGCCGCCGTGTTGCAGCAGGTCGATGCGCTGCCCCTGGGTGATGGCCTGTGGTGGCTGCACAGCGAGCAGACGGTAAAACGTCCGGGCCTGGCGTTCGTGACCCCGGATAAACCGATGCGTTACCTCGGTCAGCCGCTCAATGGTCTGTTCTGCCTGGCGAGCCTGGGGGAGGCCCATCAAGCCCTGCTGGAGCGCCTGTGCGCGTTGCTGATCGAAGGTCGCGGCCAGGAATTGGGCCGTGCCACCAGCAGCCGTGCGGTGCTCGAAGTGCTGGGCGGCGAACTGCCGCCGGACTGGCCGAGTGCCCGTATTACTCTGGCTAACGCCCATGGCCTGCATGCGCGCCCGGCGAAGATCCTCGCGCAATTGGCCAAGAGTTTTGAAGGTGACCTGCGTGTGCGCATCGTCGATGGCCCGGTGGCTGCCGTGTCGGTGAAAAGCCTGAGCAAGCTGCTCAGCCTCGGTGCGCGTCGCGGCCAGGTGCTGGAATTTGTCGCCGAGCCGAGCATCGCCGGCGATGCGCTGCCCGCGCTGTTGGCGGCGGTGCAGGAGGGTCTTGGCGAAGAGGTCGAGGCGTTGCCGACGGCGAGTGCCCAGCCCGAAGTACTCGATATCGAGCCGGTGGTCAGCGCGCCGCCAGCCGGCAGCCAGGTGCAGGCGATTGCGGCCGCGCCGGGTATTGCCATCGGTCCTGCGCACATTCAGATCCAGCAAGTATTCGACTACCCCCTGCGCGGCGAGTCCTCGGCCATTGAGCGCCAGCGCCTGCAAGCCGCCCTGGCGGACGTGCGCCGCGATATCCAGGGCCTGATCGAACGCAACCCGTCCAAGGCGATCCGTGAGATTTTCATCACTCACCAGGAAATGCTCGACGATCCGGAACTGACCGACGAAGTCGACACCCGCCTCAAGCAGGGCGAGAGCGCCGAAGCCGCCTGGATGAGCGTGATCGAAGCCGCCGCCAAGCAGCAGGAGTCATTGCAGGACGCCTTGCTCGCCGAGCGTGCCGCCGACCTGCGGGATATCGGCCGGCGTGTGCTGGCGCAATTATGCGGCGTCGAAAGCGCCCAGGAGCCGAGTGAGCCTTACATCCTGGTGATGGACGAAGTCGGCCCCTCCGATGTCGCGCGCCTGGACCCGACTCGCGTCGCCGGTATCCTCACCGCCCGTGGCGGCGCCACCGCTCACAGCGCCATCGTCGCGCGTGCTCTGGGCATCCCTGCGCTGGTCGGCGCCGGCCCCGGCGTGCTGCTGCTGGCCGCCGGCACGCTGTTGCTGCTCGATGGTCAGCGCGGCCGCCTGCATGTGGACGCCGACGCCGCGACCCTGCATCGCGCCACCGTCGAACGCGACACCCGCGAACAGCGCCTGCAAGCCGCTGCGGCCCAGCGCCACGAACCGGCCGTGACTCGCGACGGCCATGCCGTGGAAGTGTTCGCCAACATCGGCGAAAGCGCCGGTGTGGCGAGTGCGGTGGAGCAGGGCGCCGAAGGCATCGGCCTGCTGCGTACCGAACTGATTTTCATGGCGCATCCCCAAGCGCCGGACGAA
>NZ_JAFHKI010000067.1 GCF_016937615.1 Pseudomonas lactucae
TCGTAGCAGCAGTTTTGGCACCTGGCTTCGCGGCTGGTTTCGCAGCAGCGGCTTTGACAGCTGGTTTGGCGGCAGCCGTTTTAGCAACTGGCTTCGCGGCCGGTTTGGCAGCTGGCTTTTTCGCAGCGCTCGCCGCAACCGCTTTTGCAGGCGTACGCGCACCCAGCACTTTCGCTACAGCTTCTTTTACACGGCCAACGCCCTGGGCCAGTTTCAGGCTTTCCTGGGCATCTTTTTTCAGTTGGGAAATGTAGGCGCGAGTTTCAGCTTGGCGATCCTTGAGGGCGTCGAGCAAGTCCTCAAGTTCTTTGACAGCGTCTTTGGCCTTGGCTTGTGCCTTGGCCTTGCCGGCAGTGGCGGCGTCTTGCAGTTTGATGCGCGACTTGTGCAGCTTTTCTTGCGCTTTACCGCGCTGTTTTTCCAGCTTGGCGAGCAGTTTTTCTGCATCGGCCAACGCTTGGGAACAGGCGCTTTCCAGATGTTCGAGCAGGCTGCTCGACAGTTGTTGGAGTAAGTGCAACGGGGTATTAACAGGCTTCTGTTTGGCCGACATGGTTTACCTCCTGGCTGACGTGGGTGCGGCTCATACTAGCCCTCTGCTCTTACCGCCGCTAGGCCATGTTGACAGTATCGTTTGCGTTGCGTTGCACCCTGTGAAAATTCTTATTCATATAACAAAAATACGCGGCACTTTTTACCGCTTCACACTGGCATAATCCGTCGCACTTTCGGCGGGAGAATGCCTATGTCGCGTTACCTTTTTCTTGTGCTTGGCTTGGCGATTTCAGTGGCCAATGCGAGCGAACAATCGCCGCCAAAAACCACCGTCCAAGACCAGCATGACCTCGCCTACAGCCTCGGCGCCAGCCTCGGTGAACGGCTGCGCCAGGAAGTCCCCGACCTGCAGATCCAGGCCCTGATCGACGGACTCAAGCAAGCCTATCAAGGCAAGCCACTGGCGCTGGACAACGCACGCATCGAACAGATTCTTGCCGAGCACGAGGCACAAAATGAATCCGACGCGAAGGCGCCGCAAAGCGAAAAAGCACTGGCGGCTGAACAGCAATTTTTAACCCAGGAAAAATCGTCAACGGGTGTGCGCGAATTGGCGGACGGCATCCTGCTCACCGAGCTCACCCCCGGCACCGGTAACAAGCCGACAGCCCGCGATCAGGTGCAGGTGAAATACGTAGGTCGATTGCCCGATGGCACTGTGTTCGATCAGAGCACACAGCCGCAGTGGTTTCGCCTGGACAGTGTGATCAGCGGCTGGAGCAGCGCGTTGCAGCAGATGCCGGTGGGAGCAAAATGGCGCCTGGTCATTCCATCGGCCCAGGCCTATGGCGCCGAGGGTGCGGGTGAGCTGATTGCGCCTTATACGCCATTGGTATTCGAGATCGAATTGCTCGGCACTCGCCCCTGACCCAATAAAAAACGGTGCGACATGCGCACCGTTTTTTCCTCGCCACCAGGGTTCAAGCCTGAGCGGCAGACTCTTCTTTGTGAGCGTTGTGCAGCACTTCGATCAGGCAATCTTCCAGTTCGAAACGCTCGTGAAGCAGCGCGCCCAACTCTTTGAATTTTTCGGCAACACACTTGCCGGCATCACACAGATCGGTGAACGCCAGCAGTTTCTCGGTGATGGCATCGATGCGCGGGTAAAGGGTCTCGGCCAAGTCCAGACCACGCTGATCATCGAAAGCTTCCGCCTCCTTGGTCAGTTGTTCGTAGACGCCAAAATGGCCAGCCGACACGTAGTCCACCAGAACAGCGCAAAAATCCTGCAGCGTTTCGCGATCTTCAGCCAATGTCTCGGGCTTGGCGCCAAGCGCATCAAAGGCCCGAACCAGTTCATGACGTGCCTTCAACCAGCTGTCGATCAGCTTGTGCACCCCACCCCAACGTTCCTGAGCATTCTGACAACTTTCCAGCATGATGATCTCTCTTCCCTATTGGGGCGCTGCCGCCTGATGCCCGCGCAACACTTCAAGGATAAAGCAGCAGCGGGACAAGGCCGCATCTTACAACCGGTTCAAATAACGCATGCGGGCCAGATTATGCCCGCACGACTATGGCTTCAAGGTACGCAGGAGAGAAAGTTCATACAAGTGTTTAATCCCGTCCTACAAACCACAAGCCGGTTTCACTGCCTTGCCGGGCGCAAATGCCGGCTAATCAACAGCCGCGAGAACTGCATACTGCCCAGGATCAACATCCCCACGAAAAACAGCAGGCTCCACTCGGGAAGGCTGAGGTCAAACAGCGTCCAGTTGATTTCCACACAGTCAACAGTGCCCTTGACCGTTGCCTGCAATGCCTGCCACAGCGACAGGCTTTCAATCATATAGTGCACGCTGGGCCAACAATCGGCGGGTTGATCGAGTGCGGCATTTTGCAGCAGCACTTGGCGTACGGCGGTAATCGCGCCGAGCAACGCGCAAGCCATGCTCGCCCCACCGTAAAGGTAGATGCCGAAACGCCTGGGGTTATGAATGGCCGCGACCAGATTGATCAGGGTAAAGACCGCCAGGAACACACGTTGTATTTGGCACAGGAAACAGGGACGCAGCAGCGCGCCGTATTCAAGATAGAAAGACGCGCCCAATGTCAGCGCACCAGCCAGGAACGCCAGGAGAAACAAGGAGCGTAAAGGGGCCAAAGACATTGTTTATCCGTACCGCAAAAGATAGGTCGTTACGGTAGAGGAAAGGCCTGACTGCTTTCAATACGCGCCAGAGCAGACAATTCCGCGAGAGCCTAGGGATATGCCGTCAGAACCTGGATGATTTTGTGCATTTAGTGGTAGGACTTTGCCTGCTAGAGGCTTGCCCGCCTTAAATGGGGCATTAAAGGGATGGCTCTGCGACACGCCCGAGCCATCCCGCCACCTCTTTCCTACATCAGGCTCGCGCGGGGACCGGCAATGGCGACGCCAGCAAGCGGTTGTCCAGCAGCCCCAGACCCTCCTGGAACAGCTGGTTGCTGCGCTCGGTATCACCCAACTGCGCCAACAGGCGCGCCAGCTCGGCACAGGCTTCCGGGTTGCGCTGAACCTGCAGGCTGCTCTCCAGATAATCCCGCGCCTTCCCCCACAGACTGTTTTGCAGGCACAGGCGGCCCAATGTCAGCAACAGGCTCGCATCGCCCGGATGGTCCTTGAGCCAGCCTTCGGCAAACTTCAACTGACGCGTCGGATCACTGCCTCGCAGCAAGCCGTAAAGGCGAATCAGGTGGCTGTCATAGCTGCGCTTGAGCGCACCGCGCAATGCCTCCTCGGCCTTGGCGTCAGCGCCCAATTGACGCAGTTGTTCGGCATAGGCCAGAACCAATTGCGGTTCCTGGCGCTGAGCGGAGGTGAGTTGCTGCCAGGCCCGCTCAAGGGATTGCAGACCGGCTTCGCCCTGCTCTTCGCGCTGGGCCGCCAGGCTCAGGTTTTCACCCCAGGCGCGACGCTCCAGCTCCGCCAGCTCACCGGCAGGCAGCACCTTGTCCTTGCGCAGTTCCGGCAGCAGGCGGATCACCGATGACCAGTCGCCCCGCTGCTGATGCAGACGCTGCAATTGGCGCAATAGCTGGGCGTTGTGGGGATGGCGCTCGTGCATGGCCTGCAGGGTGACCAGCGCACCGTCAGTGTCGCCACGGTCCAACTGCAATTGCGCATGGCTCAAGGCAACCGCCAGCTCGGCCTGTGGCTGACGCTCCAGGGCGCGCTCCAGCAAACCGTCCGACTCTTCGTAACGCCCCTGCTCATTCGCCGCCCGCGCGGCGCCAAGGTAGTACAGCAACGGCTGGCGCTCGGCTTCGGCGGCGCGGTGCAGGTGGCGCTCGGCACTGGCCCAGCGGCCTTCGGCGAGGTCCATCTGGCCCTGCTCGATGGCGATCTGCACACGACGACTGCGGTTACGTCGCGACCAGGGGTTTACCACACCGCCCGAGGTAGTGACCAGGCTCAGCAACAGGCGTATCACGTAGATCGCGAGGCCGATGGCAAACACCGCCACCAAGGTGGCCCACAGGCTCGACTCATAATGCAGCACATGAGGGTAGGTAATCAGCACATAGCCGGTGTGTTTCGAAATGCCCACAGCAAGTGCCAGGGCGATTGCGATCGCCAGCACCAGGATCACATAGAAACGCTTCATCGGCTCTACTCCTGGGTCGCCGGCTTGCCAGCCGAAGCCTTGGCTTCGGCGGCAGACAGATGACGACGTTCAAGGTACGCCTGTACCGCGGCCAGGCTGGCGGCCAGGTCTGGCGTGACCACCGAGACGGCTTTGGGCTCAAGCTCGGCGATACGCGCCAGCATCGCCTTGCTCTGTGGGTTGTCCTGGTTGAAATTGTCCTGCAAGACGCTGCGCGCCTCGCCCAACGAGCGGCTATACACCGCCGACTCGCCATTGAGCGCCGCCCATTGCGCTTGTTCCAGGGCCAGGCTGAGGGCCAGGCGTACCTGGTTCAGGCCTTGCCCGGCCAGCAACGGACGGATGTTATCGTCCGGGTTGAAGTCGATGCGGAAGTAACGCGAGATCTGTTCCCACCACTCACGCCAGCGGCTGTCGGTATCGGTGGTCGGGCGTCCCTCGGACACAGGCTCGGTCAGTTGATATTCAGGCGCAATTGCCGCCAGTTGCACCACCTGATCGCGCAGGGCGGCCAGTTGCAGATACAGCCCGGTGCGATCCGGCTGTTCGGTGCTGCGCAGTGAAGCCAGGCTCTTGGCCAGCTGTTCACGGGCGGCATAGGAACCCGGATCGCTCTGCTCGCGAAGAATCTCATCGGCGCCTTGGACCAGCGCCTGCGCGCTGTTGATATCCTGCAAGGCAGACAGGCGCAAGCTCGCCAGGCGAATCAAGTGCTCGGCTTCAGCCAGGCGCCAGTCCTGGCGGCTGGCGCCCAGCACGGTTTCCAGACGCTGGCTCAACCGCTGTTGATCGCCCTGCAACTGGGCAACCAGGCGTCGGCGCTCTTCCAACTCGTCTGCGCCAGGCAACTGCGCCAGGCGCGCGGCGAGCTGTTGCTGGCTCTGCTTGAGGGTTTGGGACTGGTCATCCAGGGTCTGCACCTGGCCCAGCTGTTGCTGGCTGCTGGCTTGCAGGGCACGGACCTGCCAGATCCCCCAACCGCCGGCGGCGACACCGGCAGCCCCTAACAGCAGGGCGACAACTGCCAGGCCATTGCCACGGCGCGGCGCGGTGACCGGTGACTCAACCGGCGCATCAAGTGCGGGTTGGGTTTCATCTTTGGGCAAGGCTGTTTCGCTCACGTATCCGTCCTTTGCGTATCAGAGAGTGGGACCGGGATAGCTCCCTATCGCCACTAACAAAGCCGCGGCACTCGCGCCGCGACAATCCACAACTTTTTCTGCGCCGGCAGCCCGCGCCATCTCGGCGACGCGCGGGCTGGGCACGAATAACGGCAGCTTCGCCACCTGTGGCCAATCAACTCCGGCCAGGGCCTGCAGGTGCACAAAACCCTGCCCACTGCTGACCACCACGCCGTTCAAGCGTTCCAACTGGATGCGCCGGATCAGTACCCCAGCGTCATAGGCCGGAAGAAAACGGCGGTACAACTCCAGGTAGTCGACACTAGCACCTCTCTCGCGCAAACGCTCAGCCAGCAGCTCGCGCCCGCCCTCGCCCCGCAGGATCAACACCCGGGCATCGTGGCGAGCGACAGCCTCGCGCAACGCAGGTAATTGAAGCAACGCCTCGCTGTCATCGCCGGTTTCGGGGAAGTGAACGTTCAGGCCATGATCGACCAGCACCTGCGCCGTCGCCGCGCCCACGCTGAACCAGGGCAGTCGTGGCCAGTGCCGATCCAACTGCTGCAAGGCAAGGCGCGCAGCCGGTTTGCTGACCACGATGACCGCGCAATAACGCCTCAGATCATGAAACACCGCCTGTTGCTCAGGCGTTACCGGCAAGGGCTCAATGTCCAGCAACGGCAAGCTGCTACTGAAAATTCCGGCTTCGGACAACGACGCCGCCAGGGCCTTGGACTCCTGCGCCGGCCGGGTCAGCAGCACTCGCCAGTCGGTCACTGCGGACCTGCCTCGCCGTAGACTTTTTGCAAAATGGCGCCCGCGCCTTTCTCCAGCAACTCCTCCGCCACCTGGATGCCCAAGGCCGTCGCGTCAGCCTGCGGGCCGCGCGCTTGGGCGGTCAACAGGGTGCCACCATCGGGGTCGCCCACCAAGCCACGCAACCAGATGTTGTCGCCTTCGAGCACGGCGTAACAGGCGATCGGCACTTGGCAGCCGCCATTGAGGTGTTTGTTCAACGCGCGCTCGGCGGTGACGCGCACCTCGGTATCGTGATGATCAAGCGGCTTGAGCAACGCGTGGATTTCACTGTCGGCGGTGCGGCATTCGATACCTACCGCGCTTGGCCGCCAGCGGGCAGACTGTCTTCGACGCTGATGGCCGAGGTGATGCGGTCTTCGAACCCCAGTCGGATCAAACCGGCGGCAGCGAGGATGATCGCGTCATATTCGCCGGCATCCAGCTTGGCCAGGCGGGTGTTGACGTTCCCGCGCAAAAAGCGGATCTGCAGGTCGGGCGACGCGTCAACAACTGGGCCTGGCGACGCAGGCTCGACGTGCCGACGACGCTGCCCGGAGGCAATTCATCCAGAGACGTGTAGGTGTTGGAAACAAAGGCGTCGCGTGGGTCTTCGCGCTCGCAGATACAAAACAGCCCGAGCCCCTCCGGGAAGTCCATGGGCACGTCTTTCATCGAATGCACGGCGATGTCGGCTTCGTTTTCCAGCAGCGCGGTTTCCAGCTCCTTGACGAAAAGGCCCTTGCCGCCGATCTTCGACAGTGGCGAATCAAGCAGCTTGTCGCCGCGACTGACCATGGGCACCAGGGACACCTTGAGGCCCGGATGGGCCAGTTCAAGGCGCGCTTTGACATATTCGGCCTGCCACAAGGCAAGTGCACTTTTACGGGTGGCGATGCGAATTTCGCGAGAGGACATGGATCAATCCGTACTGAATAGATACGGCAGATAATAACAGCTCAGGCAAATACGCCTTGATTTGAATCAGCAAGTGCGGGGCCTCCCTGGCCACCTTGCACCGGAAAAGGGCTGCAGGCTGTGTCACAGGCGTGAGGCTAAAGCTGCTGCATCATCTTGCGTACGCCGGCAACGTGTCGTCGGCTCACAATCAGCGCATCGCCGTTAAGCCCTTTGAGAAACAGTTGAAAGTGGCCCAGAGGCGTACGCTGCAGACGCTCGATGCGCTCGCGGGCCACAAGCGCATTGCGGTGAATACGCACGAAGCGGTCGCCAAACTCATCCTCAAGGGCCTTGAGCGGCTCATCAAGCAGTACTTCACCGGCCTCGTGGCGCAAGGTCACGTATTTGTGATCCGCGATAAAGTAGACCACCTGGTTCAGCGGAATCAGCTCAATGCCTTTGCGGGTACGTGCGCTGATATGGCTACGCGGCCCGTTCCCGCTTTGGGCGGCCGGCTGGGTCAAGGCGGCAAGCTGGGCGCGGTTGGGGCGCTCGGCTTTTTTAAAGGCCTTGAGCAAGGCTTCGGCAGTCACCGGCTTGACCACAAAACTGACGCCGCTGGCTTCAAGCGTTTGCGCGTCGAATTCGTCCTGAGCGGCGCACAACACCACTGCAGGTGGCGATTCGCGCTCACTCAAGCGGGCGGCAACCTGCAGCCCATCGAAGCCCGGCATGCGGATATCGAGCAGCACC
Organism: Pseudomonas lactucae; assembly: GCF_016937615.1. GTDB lineage: Bacteria > Pseudomonadota > Gammaproteobacteria > Pseudomonadales > Pseudomonadaceae > Aquipseudomonas > Aquipseudomonas lactucae. The sequence continues at coordinate 7,712 of NZ_JAFHKI010000067.1, forward strand.
ACATCCGGCTTGAGGCTGTCGATCAGCGTCAATGCCTCCTCGCCGTTGGTAGCGCTCGGTTCAAGGACTGTATAACCCTCAAGCTCACTGACCAAACGGCTCAGTCGCTCGCGGGCTTGGGGTTCGTCATCAACGATCAGGACATTCATATTGCGCTGGATTCCTGCGTGAGTCTCGCACAAGGATAGCGTAGACAGGTGCGGTGACTTGCGTCACAGCGATCCACGCTAAGACTAGCGCGAGCGGCAAAAAGTGCCCTGACAGCGGCACCCAAATTTACCCGGACCTGTTCAATAGCGCCCAAGACCTGCTGCCGTCGGGCATCGTCGTAAGGTTTGCTGATACACAATCCGAATACCCCCTTTTCAATGGATAGTCAGGTTCTGACCGCACGACCTGACTTTGGTGCATTCACACACTATCAGTCCAACTGTAGACGCTCACTGCGACGATATTGCTCAATCGTCAAATATCGTTTCAATTAGTCCCTGCCTCCAGTCTCGTCCCGGACGCGTTCGACGGCAAGGCACTTAGCCATCCTTTGCACAAATAAAAATGCCGCCAACCCGCAGCACCGCGTCCACGGGCAACCCTGTTATTATCGCCGACACACTTCCATGCCTCTCTATTAAGCAGACCACGAGCGAACCCATGAGCACCGACAAGACCAACCAGTCCTGGGGCGGCCGCTTCAGTGAACCCGTCGACGCCTTCGTCGCCCGCTTCACCGCCTCCGTCACCTTCGACCAGCGCCTGTACCGCCATGACATCATGGGCTCTATAGCCCACGCCACGATGCTGGCCAAAGTCGGCGTGCTGACCGACGCCGAGCGCGACGCCATCATCGACGGCCTGACCACCATCCGCGGTGAGATCGAAGCCGGTACGTTCGACTGGCGCGTCGACCTGGAAGACGTGCACATGAATATCGAGGCCCGCCTCACCGACCGCATCGGTGTGACCGGCAAGAAGCTGCACACCGGTCGCAGTCGTAACGATCAGGTGGCCACCGATATCCGTCTGTGGCTGCGCGATGAAATCGACCTGATCCTGGTCGAAATCACCCGCCTGCAGCAAGGCCTGCTGGAGCAGGCCGAGCGTGAAGCGGACACCATCATGCCCGGCTTCACGCACCTGCAGACCGCACAACCTGTGACGTTCGGCCACCACCTGCTGGCCTGGTTCGAAATGCTCAGCCGCGATTACGAGCGCCTGGTGGACTGCCGCAAGCGCGCCAACCGCATGCCGCTGGGCAGCGCGGCACTGGCCGGCACGACCTACCCGATCGATCGTGAGTACACCGCACAACTGCTGGGTTTCGATGCCGTCGGTGGCAACTCGCTGGATGGCGTGTCGGACCGTGACTTCGCCATCGAATTCTGCGCCGCCGCCAGCATCGCGATGATGCACCTGTCGCGCTTCTCCGAAGAGCTGGTGCTGTGGACCAGCGCGCAATTCCAGTTCATCGACCTGCCGGACCGCTTCTGCACCGGCAGCTCGATCATGCCGCAAAAGAAAAACCCCGACGTGCCGGAACTGGTACGTGGCAAGAGCGGCCGAGTCTTCGGCGCACTGATGGGCCTGCTGACCCTGATGAAAGGCCAGCCTCTGGCCTACAACAAGGACAACCAGGAAGACAAGGAACCGCTGTTCGACGCCGCCGATACCCTGCGCGACTCGCTGCGTGCCTTTGCCGACATGATCCCGGCGATCAAGCCCAAACACGCCATCATGCGTGAAGCGGCGTTGCGCGGCTTCTCCACGGCGACTGACTTGGCGGACTACCTGGTGCGTCGTGGCCTGCCGTTCCGTGACTGCCACGAAATCGTCGGCCATGCCGTGAAATACGGCGTGGATACCGGCAAGGACCTGGCGGAAATGAGCCTGGAAGAGCTGCGCCAGTTCAGCGACCAGATCGAGCAGGATGTGTTTGCCGTGCTGACCCTGGAAGGCTCCGTGAATGCCCGTAACCATGTAGGCGGCACGGCACCGGCGCAGGTGAAGGCCGCGGTCGTGCGCGGCCAAGCGCTGCTCGCCAGCCGCTGAAAAATGTGGGAGGGCGGTGCGACGATTCGACTTGCCCCCCTCCCACACTTGATTACTTTTTGGCCGCAACCATCGCCATGAACCCCGGCATCGCCGCTTGCCTGTCGGCCTCCACTTTCTGAGCGTTGGGCATTTCATTCAGACGTCCAAGCAACGCCTTCGCCTTCGGCAATTCAGCCAACAGGTCCAGCCCGAACAGTTTCTCGCCCACACCGCAGGCCAGGTTCAAGCTGTACATGAAATACAGATCCGCAATCGTAAAGCTATCGCCCGTCACAAATGGCGCGAACTTGCCATGCCGACCTAACGCACCGATACCCAGCAACAACTCCGTCCTGGATTTTTCCTTGATCGCCTCCGGCACCTGCATGCCAAAAAATGCCTCGCCGAAACACGCACGGGCGGGCAACTCGATGTACAGCTCGATTTCCCTGCACAACGCCAGCACCTGGGCGCGCTGGAACGGGTCGGCCGGCAGCAGCGCAGGCCCTTGCTGGGTCTGCTCGATGTATTCGAGGATCACGCTGGTTTCGTTGATAAACCCCTGCTTCACGCCCAGCACCGGCACCTTGCCGCGCGGGCTTACTGCCAGGGCTTCAGGGGTTTGTCCGGCAAAAAAAGGCACTTCTTCGAACGGCAATCCTTTCTCCAGCAGCGCCAGTTTCACCATGTTGTAGTAGTTACTGACTGAAAATCCGTAGAGCTTGAGCATCGCAAAGCCTCCAGGCCGTGTGCGGGGTTGGCTGCAAGCGTTATAGACCCCCGGGGCCACCCTTGCCAGCAGCATCACCTGGCTGAATGGCGGTAGACTGGCTCCCTTTCCTTAAGGAGCCTGCCATGAGCGAGCTGACCGATATCGATAACGACGAAGAAGAATTCACCGAAACCACGCTGATCGAAGCGATCGAAAACCAGATTGAAAGCGACAACCCGCCAGCGGCCAAGGCCACCTTCAACAAGCTGACACTGGTGGGTTACGAGCGTGAAGAGATCCTGCAACTGATGGCCCACGTGCTCGCGGTAGAAATCGACGCGCTGCTGGAAGAGGACCGCCCTTTCAATACCGAATGGTATGAAACGGCCCTGCGTGCCCTGCCGGAGTTGCCGCCCGAAAAGCAATAAATCCAATACGCTGCAACACACTGGACAGTTCGGCAAAGTGCGTTCACCTTATGGCCTGCTAGCCTCTAATAAATTTTAGAAAGTCTGGAGTCCTTATGTCGTATACCCCTGAGTTGGTTGCCGAACTGGAAATCCTTGTACTCTTTCCCCTGGACAGCACCAAGGAAGGTCTGAAAGTCCACCAGACCGCTGCTCCCACTGCCATCGCCGCTGCCAAGCGCCTCCATGCCAAAGGACTGATCGACCAGCCGGACGGAGGCTACCTCACCAGCCTTGGCCGGGACGCTGCGGAGCAGGCCCAAACCCTGCTGACCATTCTGACCACTGCCAGCACCAAAGAAGCCGCCTGATACCGAATACAGCCCATGGAGTCCGCCCGGTGCGGATTCCGAGGGCGTTGCTGTGGGCGTGGAAAATTCTTACATCAAACGCTACTTCCCTCTAAAACTCCTACGCCACTGGCTGTAAACTCCTATACGGCCGCCCACGTCGGGCCCTGCGAGCCGCCGAGTTCGACATGACCCGCATCCATGAAATCCGCCCCGACCTGGACGAAGGCATCGACCGCAAGGTGCTGGCCCAATTGCGTGCGCGTTTCATGGCTCTCAATGAAGGCCGCATGGCGAGGGCCATCGAGGGGCTGACGCCGCGCCAGCAAAGCGTGCTGACGCTGCTGCCGCTGTTCTTCCACGTCAATCATCCGCTGTTGCCAGGTTATGTGTCAGGCAGCACGCCGGCCGGTCTGTCCAACTTCGAACCCGACACCCAGGCCCTCACCGAAGCCCAGCGCCTGACCCGTTCGTTCTCTTACAAGCCGCGCCCGAGCAACCAGCCCAGGCCGATCCATGGCCTGTTCCTGATGGGCAGCCTCGGTACGCTGGCCCAGGCCGACCAGAGCGATATGGACGTGTGGGTGTGTCACGCTCCCGACCTTGGCGAAAACGAACTGGCCGAACTGCGCAAAAAATGCCAATTGCTCGAAGCCTGGGCCCTGAGCATGGGCGCCGAGGCACACTTCTTTCTGATCGAGCCGACGCGCTTTGTATTGGGCGAGCGCGACACCCAACTGAGTTCCGACGACTGCGGCACCACCCAGCATTACCTGTTGCTGGACGAGTTCTACCGCACCGCCATCTGGCTGGCCGGACGCACGCCGATCTGGTGGTTGGTGCCCGTGTACGAAGAACGCCGCTACGCCGAATTCACCCATACGCTGCTTTCCAAGCGGTTTATCCGCGCCGATGAAACCCTCGATCTGGGCCACTTGGCGCATATCCCCGCAGGCGAATTCATTGGCGCCGGGCTGTGGCAACTGTTCAAGGGCATCGAATCGCCCTACAAGTCGGTGCTCAAGCTGCTGTTGACCGAGGTCTACGCCAGCGAACACCCGAACGTGCACTGCCTGAGTCTGCGCTTCAAACGGGCAGTGTTCGCCAACCAGATGGACCTGGATGAGCTGGACCCGTACATCGTGGTGTACCGCCGCATTGAGGAATACCTCAAGGCGCGCAACGAGCCGGAACGCCTGGAGCTGGTGCGCAGGGCGCTGTACCTGAAGGTCAACCGCAAACTCAGCGCCGGCCAGCGCACCAGCAGCTGGCAACGTTTGCTGTTGGAACGACTGGCCCAGGAATGGGGCTGGAACCCGCGTCAACTGGCCCTGCTGGACAGCCGCAGTCAATGGAAAGTGCGCCAGGTCGCCTCCGAACGCCGCGCCCTGGTCACCGAGCTGAACTACAGCTATCGCTTCCTGACCCAGTTCGCCCGCGCCGAACAGAGTGTGAGCCTGATCAACAAGCGCGACCTCAACGTACTAGGCCGGCGTCTGTACGCAGCATTTGAACGCAAGGCCGGCAAAGTCGAGTTCCTCAACCCGGGCATCGCTCCGGACCTGGCCGAAGACACCCTGACCCTGGTGCAATCGCCCAATCGCAAAGAGCCCGGTCAGCACCATTGGGGCCTGTACAACGGCAGCCTCACCGCCCTGGAGTGGCAGCACTTCGCGCCGATCAAGCGCAGCCGCGACCTGCTCGAAATGCTGACCTGGTGCCATCGCAACGGCGTGATCGACAGCAGCACACGCCTGGCCCTGCATCCCGGCACCAGCGACATGACCGAATTCGAGCTGTTCAACCTGCTGGGCAGCCTGCAACAGACCATCGCCCTGCCCCTGGCCAGCGTCGATGAAGTCAGCCTGCTGCGCTCGGCGGTGCCCGAGGAAGTGCTGTTGCTGATCAACGTCGGCGTCGACCCGCTCAAGCACCACCGTGACCTGAACATCCTGATGACCACCGAGCGCACCGACTCCCTGAGTTACGCCGGCGTGCGCGAAAACCTGGTACTGACCCTGGACCAGGTCACGCTCAATAGCTGGAACGAAGTGATGGTCAGCCGTTACGACGGCCCGCACGCCTTGCTCGACTGCCTGCGCGATTACCTCAATCAATTGCCGCCTGACCACCTGCCACGGTTGCGGGTGCGCTGCTTCTGTCACAACCGTGCGCAGTTTATTGCCCAGCGCGTGGAAGAAATCTTCGACACCGCGCAGCACCTGCTGCTGGGTCAGTCCAACCACCGCTATCTGCTGCAAGTGCAGCAGCATTATCACGTGATGGAATTGATACCGGGCCAGGCCACTCATGTGTCACTGGCGACCCAGGACGCATTGATCGCCTACCTCAGCGAAGAGTTGGCCAGCTACAGCCCGCTGCACTTGGACACCATGGCCCTGGAAGACCACGACCTGGCACTGCTGCTGCCTATGGGCATGCCTGATTGCGTGCAGGTGTTCTACCGGGTCAACGAAGGTTTCGCCGAGCTGTATGTGCTCGATGAGTTCAACGCGCTCTGGCAGCAACGCCTGCCGTTTCATGATGAGCAAAGCCTGTTGGCGCCGTTGCAGCGCTTCCTGCAATCGATCATTTATCGCCGTGACGCGCTGTCGCCGCTGGACCCGCAAGAGCCCCTGGGTGCGGTACAGATCCAGTATTACCAACTGTTACCGTCCGGCAGCAATCGCGCACGCGGCGTCGAAACTCGACCGGCACCGCAAAATCCCACGAACAGACCGTTCTACGACGTGCAGGCGATTATCAGCAAGGCGGCGCCCGGCCAGGTGGGCATTACGCTGTACTGCAACCAACGGGAATTTTCCGAACTGGAATTTGGCGACCAGCTCTTTGCCGTGGTCGCCCGGGAGATCATCGGGCAGCGCCGGGAAACCGAGCGCTACCGCGGCTACATCACCGACCTTGACCTGTCGGGCCTGCTCGGTGATGTGCAAAGCCCAAGCAACCTGTACCTGCGTTATAAGGCCGAATTGGAGCTGTCGCTCAATGAGGCGTTGAGCCAGATTTAGAGAAGGAAGGCGCCGCCGTCTTTAGGCTGGCCTTCAACGCTGAGCAGCTCAAGCTTGAGGGTCTTGCCACCGGGTGCCGGCCAGTCAATGTGCTGGCCCACTTGCAGGCCGAGCAACGCGCTGCCCACTGGCGCCAGGATCGAAATTTTGCCTTCATCGGCGTTCGCGTCTTTCGGGTAAACCAGAGTCAGGTGGTAATCCTTGCCGCTGCCTTGCTCGCGGCAATGCACGCTGGAGTTCATGGTCACGACACCCGCAGGTACCTCATCGTGACCAACCACGTCTTCGGCGCGGTCGAGTTCGGCTTGCAATGCTTCGACGCCCGGTGTTTCTTCGCCCAGGCGGTCGATCAGTTGCTCCAGGCGCTGCACGTCAAGACGGGTGAGAATGATGGACGGTGCGGTGGTCATGATTCAGGCAGACTCCTTTTTTCTGCACAAAAAAGCAAAACCCCGCCAGAAAAAGGCGGGGTTCTCACGGGCCTCGATGAGTTGAGGCGTACCCGGACACTACCACAGCGTCACAAATAAACAAGACAGCCTCAGGCCTGTGCCCTGCGCTGCTCGGCCTGGGCGCAGATCACTCGGCGCCGGGCATCGTCGGCGGAGCGCCATTCACGGATGTCTTCGACATGCCGGAAGCAGCCGAGGCAGACTTTTTGCTCATCCAGGCGACACAAACTGATACAAGGTGACGGCACCGCCGGGCTGACGTTGCTGAACAGCGGCTTGGGCGGGCGTATGGGTACAGGCTCGTTCACGATCAAATCTCGTCGAAATCCAGCTCGACGCCGGCTTGTTGCTGGACCAGACGCGTGAGCATTTCACCCAACAACTCTTCGCTCTTGTCGCACTGCCATTTGCCGCTTTCTTCGTCGTAGTCAAAGTGGATACCGCCGGAACGCGCCGCCAGCCAAAGCTGACGTAACGGTTCCTGGCGGCTGAAGATCAATTGCGTGCCGTTTTCGAACTTGACGGTCAGCACACCGGCGGAGCTTTCCAGATCGATGTCCAGGTCACTCTCGTCGAAAATATCTTCCAGCGCCTGCTGGGTCGTATCCACCAGGTCGTGAAAACGCGCTTCGGTCAAACTCATTGTGGCAACCTCAAAAGTGTCTGGTTTTGCTCAAGCGCCGCACGATACGGGCGAGCTTCGCCGATTGCAAAGGATACCGATTCCATCACGATTGGCGGTACGAAATACCGCCAACCACCGTAGTCCGATTCCCGACCATCTCGGCAAACCCCCGCCGGACGGGTATTTCAGCGCATAGGCAAGCTGGCGGGTGGTCGGTATACTCGGGCGCAATTAATGCATATTCAAGGATTTCGCCATGAAGCGCCTGATCTCTTCCCTTGCTGCGCTCGTCGCGGTCGCTTGCCTCGTTAGTGCCTGTGGTCAAAAAGGCCCGCTGTATCTACCCGATGACAGCAAAGACCCGAATGACCAGGCGCAATCGTCGCAAAAGCCAACCAAAGCGCATAAGCACGACACCTTCGAATAAGGGAATTCCATGGACGCTTTTAACTACCGGGACGGCGAGCTGTTCGCGGAAGGCGTGGCGCTGTCCGCGATTGCCCAGCGCTTTGGCACCCCGACCTATGTGTACTCCCGTGCGCACATCGAAGCGCAGTATCGCTCGTTCACCGACGCGCTGAATGGCGTACCGCACCTGGTGTGCTACGCGGTCAAGGCCAACTCCAACCTGGGCGTCCTCAATGTCCTGGCGCGCCTCGGTGCCGGTTTCGACATCGTGTCCCGTGGCGAGCTGGAACGTGTGCTGGCCGCTGGCGGCCAGGCTGACAAGATCGTATTCTCCGGCGTCGGCAAGACCCGCGACGACATGCGTCGCGCCCTCGAAGTCGGCGTGCACTGCTTCAACATCGAGTCCACCGACGAGCTGGAACGGCTGCAAGTGGTGGCCGCCGAGATGGGCGTTCGCGCGCCGATCTCCCTGCGCGTCAACCCGGACGTCGATGCGGGCACCCACCCGTACATTTCCACCGGTCTCAAAGAGAACAAGTTCGGCATCGCCATTGCCGACGCCGAAGATGTGTACATCCGCGCCGCGCAGCTGCCAAACCTGGAGGTCCTGGGTGTCGACTGCCATATCGGCTCGCAACTGACCACCCTGCCGCCCTTCATTGATGCTCTCGACCGCCTGCTGGCGTTGACCGACCGCCTCGGCGACTGTGGCATTTACCTGCAACACATCGACCTCGGTGGTGGCGTGGGCGTGCAGTATCGCGACGAAGAGCCGCCGTTGATTGCCGACTATATCCAGGCCGTGCGCGAGCGCATCGAAGGCCGCGACCTGACGCTGATGTTCGAGCCGGGCCGTTATATCGTCGCCAACGCCGGCGTACTGTTGACTCAGGTCGAGTACCTCAAGCACACCGAATACAAGGATTTCGCCATCGTCGACGCGGCGATGAACGACCTGATCCGCCCGGCGCTGTACCAGGCCTGGATGAATGTCACCGCCGTGACGCCTCGCGCAAGCGTTGCCCGCGCCTACGACATCGTCGGCCCGATCTGCGAAACCGGCGACTTCCTGGCCAAGGACCGTCAGTTGGCCCTGGAAGAAGGCGACCTGCTGGCCGTGCATTCGGCCGGCGCCTACGGGTTTGTCATGAGCTCCAACTACAACACCCGCGGACGTGCCGCCGAGGTGCTGGTGGACGGTGATCAAGCATTTGAAGTGCGTCGCCGCGAGACGGTAGCCGAGTTGTATGCTGGCGAAAGCCTGCTGCCGGAGTAAGCCATGCTGCTGCGTTTTACCAAGATGCACGGGCTGGGCAATGATTTCATGGTTCTCGACCTGGTCAGCCAGCACGCGCACATCACGCCCAAACACGCCAAACAGTGGGGCGACCGCCACACCGGCGTTGGTTTTGACCAATTGCTGCTGGTCGAAGCGCCGACAACCCGGAGGTGGATTTCCGTTACCGGATCTTCAACTCCGACGGTTCCGAAGTGGAGCAGTGCGGCAACGGCGCGCGCTGCTTTGCGCGCTTTGTGCTGGACAAGCGCCTGACCGCCAAGCGGCAGATTCGCGTCGAAACCAAGAGCGGCGTGATCGAACTGGACATCCGCAACGACGGCCAGATCAGCGTCAACATGGGCGCGCCGCGCCTGGTGCCGGCGGATATTCCGTTCCAGGCCATCGAACAGGCCGCCAGTTACGCGCTGGACGTGGAAGGTCAGTCGGTCGACATCGCCGCCGTGTCCATGGGCAACCCCCACGCGGTACTGCGGGTCAACGACATCAACAATGCGCCCGTGCATGAACTGGGGCCGAAGATAGAACACCACCCGCGCTTTCCGGCGCGGGTCAATGTGGGTTTCATGCAGGTAATCGACCGTTCCCGCGCGCAATTGCGTGTATGGGAACGCGGCGCCGGCGAAACCCAGGCCTGCGGCACCGGTGCTTGCGCCGCTGCCGTGGCCGCGATCAGCCAGGGGTGGATGGATTCGCCACTGCTGATCGACCTGCCCGGCGGACGGTTGTCCATCGAATGGGCAGGCCCTGGCCACCCGGTGCTGATGACCGGGCCGGCCTCGCGTGTATACGAAGGACAGGTCCGTCTATGAGTGAGCCAAGCCAATGACCGATAAGCCTCAAGTACCCGCCCAAGCATCCCCAAATGAAAGTCTGGAGGCCGCCGCTGTCGCGGCGTACCTTGAGGCCAACCCGGACTTCTTTGTGGAGCACGAAGAACTGCTGCCGGCGCTGCGTATCCCCCATCAGCGCGGCGACACCGTGTCGCTGGTGGAGCGGCAGATGAAGATCCTGCGCGAGCGCAATATTGAAATGCGCCACAAGCTCTCGCACCTGATGGACGTTGCCCGCGACAACGACCGCCTGTTTGAAAAAACCCGTCGCCTGATTCTGACCCTGATGGACGCCACCAGCCTGGAAGAAACGGTCATCGCCGTGGAAGACAGTCTGCGCCAGGACTTTCAGGTGCCGTTTGTCAGCCTGATCCTGTTCAGCGACAACCCGATGCCGGTGGGTCGCTGGGTCAGCGGCGGCGACGCGCAGACCGCCATTGGCGGCCTATTGTCCGAGGGCAAGACCATCAGCGGCACCTTGCGTGAGCATGAACTGGACTTTCTGTTTGGCGCCGAACAGCGCAAACAGATCGGTTCCACCGCCGTGGTCGCTCTCAGCTATCAGGGCCTGCACGGCGTACTGGCCATTGCCAGCCGTGACCCGCAACACTACAAGAGCTCGGTGGGCACCCTGTTCCTGACCTATATCGCCGAAGTGCTGGGCCGCGTCTTGCCACGCTTCACCACCGCCCTGCGCGCGGTGCGCTAGCCATGGAACGGCAACTGGACGCTTACTGCGCTCACCTGCGCAACGAGCGCCAGGTGTCGCCCCATACGCTGGAGGCTTACCGGCGGGACTTGAACAAAGTGCTGGCCTATTGCGAAAAACAGCAGGTCAGCAGCTGGAAATCCCTGGATATCCAGGCCCTGCGCAGCCTGATCGCACGCCTGCACCAGCAGGGCCAATCCTCGCGCAGCCTGTCGCGGCTGCTGTCGGCGGTGCGCGGGCTCTATCACTATCTCAATCGCGAAGGTCTGTGCGACCACGACCCGGCCAATGGCCTGTCGCCGCCCAAGGGCGAGCGACGCCTGCCCAAGACCCTGGACACCGACCGCGCCCTGCAATTGCTCGATGGCGCAGTGGAAGACGACTTCCTCGCCCATCGCGACCAGGCGATCCTGGAATTGTTCTATTCCTCGGGTCTGCGCCTGTCGGAACTGACCGGCCTGAACCTGGATCAACTGGACCTGGCGGACGGCCTGGTGCAAGTGCTCGGCAAAGGCAGCAAGACTCGCGTGCTGCCCGTCGGCAGAAAGGCCCGCGAAGCACTGCAATTATGGTTGCCGCTGCGCGCACTGGCCAACCCGCAGGACGACGCGGTATTTATCAGCCAGCAAGGCCGACGCCTGGGGCCTCGGGCGATTCAGGTACGGGTCAAGGCCGCCGGCGAGCGCGAACTGGGACAGAACCTGCACCCGCATATGCTGCGCCACTCCTTCGCCAGCCATCTGCTGGAATCCTCCCAGGACCTGCGCGCCGTGCAAGAGCTGCTCGGCCACTCCGATATCAAGACCACGCAGATCTACACCCATCTGGACTTCCAACACCTGGCAACGGTTTACGACAGTGCCCATCCACGGGCCAAACGCATCAAGGACAGCGACTCATGAGTATCAAGCTGATCACCTTCGACCTGGACGACACACTCTGGGACAACGTGCCGGTCATCATCAGCGCTGAAGCGTCGATGCGCGAATGGCTGGCGACCCATGCCGCCAAAGTGGGCGACTTGCCCCTGGAGCATTTCGCCAGCCTGCGCCAGCAGGTGTTGCAACGTCACCCCGAACTGAAAAACCGCATCAGCCTGCTGCGTCATCGAGTACTGATGCACGCCTTTGAAGAGGCGGGTTATCCGCAGCCTGAAGCCACCGAGATGGCGGATGTGTGTTTTGAGGCGTTCATTCATGCACGTCACCAGCTCACCGTATTCCCCGAAGCCGAGCCGATGTTGCAAGCGCTGCGCCAGCACTTCCTGCTGGGGGTGATCACCAACGGCAATGCGGACGTGCAGCGTGTCGGCCTGGCGGACTACTTTCACTTTGCCTTGCGTGCAGAAGACATCGGCATCGCCAAGCCGGATGCACGCTTGTTTCAAGAAGCGTTGCAGCGGGGTGGCGTGGACGCAAGCGCTGCGGTGCACGTGGGCGACCACCCTGGGGATGACATCGCCGGCGCACAGCAGGCCGGGCTTCGCGCGGTGTGGTTCAACCCGACCGGCAAGGCGTGGGATGCGGATAAGCGCCCGGATGCGCAGATTCGTAGCCTGACTGAGTTACCCCCGTTACTTCGTGGTTGGAACTGACATTGGCAATCTCGCGGGGAAAATAGCTTATTTCGCCCATGAAAAAGCCCGCAGCGACGGCGGGCTTTTTCTTATAAGCAGGTGACTGACCTCAGATAGGTCGGCTACCGTACTTGTTATCCGGCTTCTTGGGCGGGTCCGCCACCACATTGGGCTCGACCTCGACCACTTTGCCGCCTTTGGCAAGAAACTCTTCCATCGCACGGGCCAGGGCGTCGCGCTCTTTGTTCTTGGCTTCAACGCTCGGCAGTTCGTCTACCGAAACAGCGGCCTTGGCTTTGCCTTTGGCCTTGGGCGCGGCGTCATCACCGACACTGTCATCGGCGTCGTCAGCAACGTCTTCAACTGCTGCCGCGTCAAGACCGTCCTCAGCCTCGTCGTCCTCACCTACTTCGAGGTCGTCTTGTTCCAGATCATCGTCGCTCATGTTCTACCTCATGACTTGCGAAAAGCAGATTAGTTATAGCCCAGCTTTATCCTCTGTCGAGGTCGCCGGAAAAAAATCAACGTCCACCGGATAACCAGTGGCCTATGCCTCATCACCGTGCAAGGTGGCGAGGACTTTACGTGCACCGCCATGATCACGGTGCTCGCCCAGATAAACACCTTGCCAGGTCCCCATCGCCAAGCGGCCGGCCTTCACCGGCAAACTCAGCTGGCACCCTAGGAGACTGGCCTTGAAATGCGCCGGCAGATCATCCGGACCTTCGTCGTTGTGTTCAAACCCTGCCCGGCCTTGCGGCACCAGCGAGTTGAAAAACCGCTCGAAGTCACGGCGAACCGCCGGGTCGGCATTCTCGTTGACGCTCAACGAGGCCGAAGTGTGCTGCAACCACAGGTGCAACAGGCCCACACGACATGCCTTCAATTCAGGCAGGCCGGCAAGCAACTCATCGGTTACCAGGTGAAAGCCCCGAGGCTTGGCCCGCAGGGTAATCAGGGTCTGTTGCCACATACAGTTCTCCGCCCATCGGCGCGCATTCTAGCGCGCTCTGGGAAAAAACAAAGTGCCGAATACGCCTACATGCCTGTAAGACATTCGCACGCTTGAAAGTGCCGCATGCGCCCCATCACAAACTTTGCGCAAAAACCGACACAGCTTGTTAAGACTGACAAACGCCAAGCAAAAAAATGCCCGGCAAGCCGGGCATCTTTTTTGCGCACTATTTACAAGTTGTAGCCGCGCTCGTTGTGCTGTGCCAGGTCGAGGCCGACCGCCTCTTCTTCTTCGGTGACACGCAGGCCCATGACCGCGTCCAGCACCTTGAGGATGATAAAGGTCACGATCGCCGTGTAGATCACGGTGAAGCCGACGCCTTTGCACTGGATCCAGACTTGAGCTGCCACGTCCGTCACGGTGCCGAAGCCACCCAGGGCCGGTGCTGCGAACACGCCAGTGAGGATTGCGCCCAGGATACCGCCGATACCGTGAACACCGAAGGCGTCCAAGGAATCGTCATAGCCCAGTTTGCGTTTGAGGGTCGTTGCGCAGAAGAAGCACACCACACCCGCCGCCAGGCCAATGATCAGCGCGCCCATCGGGCCCACAGTACCGGCTGCCGGCGTAATCGCCACCAGGCCCGCCACTACACCCGAGGCGATGCCCAGTGCGCTTGGCTTACCGTGGGTGACCCACTCGGCGAACATCCAACCCAGCGCAGCGCTGCGGTGGCGATCTGGGTTACCAGCATCGCCATACCGGCCGTACCGTTGGCCGCCGCAGCGGAACCGGCGTTGAAGCCGAACCAGCCGACCCACAGCATCGCCGCGCCTACCAGGGTGTAACCCAGGTTGTGAGGCGCCATGGGTGTGGTCGGAAAGCCTTTACGCTTGCCGAGCACCAGGCACGCTACCAGGCCAGCCACACCGGCGTTGATGTGCACGACGGTGCCGCCAGCGAAGTCCAACACGCCCCAGTCACCCAGCAACGAGCCCGGACCGCCCCAGACCATGTGGGCAATCGGTGCGTAGACCAGGGTGAACCAGACCCCCATGAAGATCAGCATTGCAGAGAACTTCATGCGTTCGGCGAAGGCACCGACGATCAGCGCCGGGGTAATGATCGCAAACGTCATCTGAAAGGTGACGAACACCGCCTCGGGGAACAGCGCCGCAGGGCCAGTGATACTGGCCGGGGTCACGCCCGACAGGAACAATTTGGACAGGCCGCCCACGAACGAGTTGAAGTTGACGACGCCTGCTTCCATCCCGGTGGTGTCGAACGCCATGCTGTAGCCGTAGACGAACCACAGGATGGTGATCAACCCGGTGATGGCGAAGCACTGCATCATCACCGAAAGAATGTTTTTGGAACGCACCATGCCGCCGTAGAACAGCGCCAGGCCGGGAATGGTCATGAACAGCACCAGCGCAGTGGATGTGAGCATCCACGCAGTGTCGCCTGAGTTGAGGACTGGAGCAGCCACTTCGTCTGCCGCCATGGCCAGGCTTGGCATTACGATGGACAACAGGGCTCCGAGCCCTGCGAATTTACGCAGAGTCATATTGTTTTCTCCTGGGGCGTTGGGGTTTGGCGGCTTAGATTGCGTCGGTATCGGTTTCGCCGGTACGGATGCGAATCGCCTGTTCCAGATTGACCACGAAGATCTTGCCGTCACCGATCTTGCCGGTGTTGGCGGCCTTGGTTATCGCTTCGATAACCCGGTCAAGATCCTTGTCGTCAATGGCGACATCAATCTTCACCTTCGGCAGGAAATCGACGACGTATTCCGCGCCGCGATACAGCTCGGTGTGACCCTTCTGCCGACCGAAGCCCTTGACCTCAGTAACGGTAATGCCCTGCACGCCGATCTCGGACAACGACTCGCGTACATCGTCCAACTTGAACGGCTTGATGATGGCAGTGACTAGCTTCATGAAAACTCTCTCCCGAATTGGTGGACTTGCCCCAGGAAAACAAACCCGTCTCAAGTCTAAGCGCAGTGCCTGGCTTTGTAACGCATCGTCGCAAGAGCAATTGCCGTTGCGACGCCAGCGAACCACTGGTGACGAAACCTGTACCCCTGATCCGTCGGCGCACTGCATTCGTCACAGCGACTGCATCAGTGCATGGGTCATGATCGTCTAAGCAGAAACCTTGCCAGCTCCGTAAAAATCACTGAAATC
Source organism: Pseudomonas lactucae (assembly GCF_016937615.1). Classification (GTDB taxonomy): domain Bacteria; phylum Pseudomonadota; class Gammaproteobacteria; order Pseudomonadales; family Pseudomonadaceae; genus Aquipseudomonas; species Aquipseudomonas lactucae. The sequence continues at coordinate 23,282 of NZ_JAFHKI010000067.1, forward strand.
AGTCCGTTGCCTGCTTAACCCCACCTGCGGGGCTGTTCGACGGCTGCATTGCGCACGAAAACAGTGCGCCAGCGCCCGGCCTTATGCGCGAAAAGCGTGCGCCGCAGGCCGTAAAAAGACTATAGACGCTGCGTGATACACTGCCGGCCAACAGTTTTCCGGAATACTTCCCATGCTCGCGCCCAAAGACCTCCTCGACGCCCTGAGCGGCCACGCTTCTCGCCTGTTCAGCGGCGACACCCCGCTGCCCCGCAACGAAATCGAAAGCCAATTCAAGGCATTGCTGCAAAGTGGTTTCAGCAAGCTCGACCTGGTGAGCCGGGAAGAGTTTGATAGCCAGATGGTGGTGCTGGCCCGCACCCGTGCGCGGCTGGAGAGCCTGGAAGCGAAAGTCGCGGAATTGGAAGCGCGGTTGGCACCACCCGCTGAATAAACACAATCAGTGTGGGAGGGGCGGTGCGACTTGCTCCCTTCCACATTTGCTTCACCTTTGCTCTGGATACGTTCTGTAAAACCTCTTCGCCTCGCTCTCCCCCACCTCGTCTACCCTTGAAAAACCGCAGGAAGCGGCCGCCCACTTCAAGGAACGAGCATGTCCCTCGCCATTGTTCACAGCCGCGCCCAGGTCGGCGTCGAAGCCCCCGCCGTCACCGTCGAAGTGCACATGGCCAATGGGTTGCCGTCCCTGACATTGGTGGGCCTGCCCGAAACCGCCGTCAAGGAAAGCAAAGACCGCGTGCGCAGCGCCATCCTCAACTCCGCGCTGCAATATCCCGCGCGCCGCATCACCCTCAACCTCGCGCCCGCCGACCTACCCAAGGACGGCGGGCGTTTTGATTTGGCGATTGCCCTGGGGATCCTGGCGGCCAGTGTGCAGGTCCCGGCGTTGATGCTCGATGAGGTGGAATGCCTGGGGGAATTGGCGTTGTCCGGCGAGGTACGCGCGGTGAAAGGTGTGCTGCCGGCCGCGCTGGCGGCGCGCAAGGCCGGACGCACCGTGATAGTGCCACGGGCAAATGCCGAGGAGGCCTGCCTGGCGTGCGGGTTGAAGGTCATTGCAGTGGATCACCTGCTGCAGGTGGTGGCGCACCTGAATGGACACGTGCTGATTGAGCCCTACAAATCCGATGGCTTGCTGTATCTGAACAAGCCCTACCCGGACCTGAGCGAAGTGCAGGGCCAGCTCGCCGCCAAGCGTGCATTGCTGATCGCAGCGGCGGGTGCGCATAACCTGCTGTTCAGCGGGCCGCCGGGTACCGGCAAAACCTTGCTCGCCAGCCGCCTGCCCGGTTTGCTACCGCCGTTGAGCGAACAGGAGGCCCTGGAGGTGGCGGCGATCCAGTCTGTGGTCAGCCTGGCGCCACTTTGCCATTGGCCGCACCGCCCGTTTCGTCAGCCCCACCATTCAGCATCAGGCCCCGCATTGGTGGGTGGCGGCTGTAGGATACTGAATTAAATGCGACATTTCTGAAATTGATGCGACAACCAGCAAGCCATTTGGCTGCTTAAGAAACCTCTCATATCCTTCAAACATCTTACCTGCGACCTTATCCCTCGAAGAGCTGAGCGCTAGTGAAGATTGACGCTCGAGTACCCCCGTGTTGTGCCTAATGTAGCGGTAGAAGGGGGACCATAAGCGGTGCTCTAAGCAGCGTATTCATAGGAATTGTTTAACATATTCTAACGTTCAGATCATAAATCTTGAACCTGCTTCCGGTGGCGTCACGCTTGACCCGGCTCATAAAAAAGTCATCCATAAATTCTAATTTAATTATTTTAATTCAATGGGTTATGGCTGTATTTTTTGAAAAACCAAACCCATATATCGATATGTCCCAGCCCCCCCTAATCCGTTACAGCGAGTTTTCGCTCCCTAACAAATCTGCTATAGATGTCGAAGTTCCAATAAAAACGTATAGAAATGTTGCCGATCCGAAGGGTTCAAAGGATCGTTCATGAAGGAATGGAGTGCTGGGATGCTGGGTTTATCACGTGATGAAGCAGCTGTGCCTGAGCTGATGGCTGAAGTGTGTCGTATTGCTCTGGATTTTCTGGCAGACACTCGCGATGCAAAGGTTGTGAATACCCAAATCCACAACAGGGCGACTCAATCCGAGATGCCTGAGCATGGGATTGGCAGTTTGGCTGCGCTAGCAACGTACTGGGAGAGCTACGGTGCATCCCACTCACGCAGCACAGGCCCACGATATTTCGGTTTTGTCACTGGCGGCACCACGCCCGCAGCGTTGGCAGGTGATTGGCTGGTTTCCGTGCTGGACCAGAATGTTGCCACTGAACGCCATTCCGTAGCGGCGTTCATCGAAGCCCAGACGCTGAGCTTCCTGACCGACTTGCTCAGGCTCCCATCTGGCGCTTTCCACGGCGTACTGACAACAGGCGCCACCGCAGCGAATCTTGTTGGCCTGGCCACCGCCCGCGAGTGGTGTGGCGAACAGAACAACGTCAGCATTTCCCAGGACGGCATTCAGGCCGCCCTCCCTGTAATGGTTTTCTGCGCCTCGCCCCACTCAAGCATTGTCAAGGATCTGGGGCTTCTCGGTATAGGTCAGCGTAACTTTATCAAGGTAGATTGCCTGCCTGATCGCGAAGTCTTTGATCTAGACGCGCTGGAACAATCGCTAGCCACTTGCACATCGCCATGTCGAATTGTGGTGGCCAGTGCAGGCACCGTTAACAGTGGCGATTTTGATGACCTGGTTTCACTGGCAACGTTATGCAAAAAATACGGTGCATGGTTGCATGTCGATGCCGCGTTCGGTGCCTTCGCGAGATGCTCAAGCCAGTATGCACATCTGGTAGAAGGCTTGGAGCTAGCAGACTCTATAACTGCCGACGCGCATAAATGGCTTAACGTTCCATATGACTGCGGTATCGCTTTTACCCGCCATGTGACGCTTCATGAACGAGCCTTTTCAGCTGATGCTCCTTACGTGCCCCTGGAAGGGCAATTACCGGCTTACATGAACCGCGGCGTTGAACAGTCTCGACGCTACCGGGCGCTACCGTTGTGGATGACATTGATGGCCTATGGCAAAGCCGGATACAGGGAATTGATCGAACGCCATTGCGGTTATGCTCAGCGTATTGCTTCATGGGTTGATGAAAGCTCCTGCTTTAAACTTCTATGTGAAGTCAGATTGAATCTCCTAGTCTTTCGTTATTTCAAAGACGGTTGCTCTCCCAATACGCTGGCCGAACTCAATCGACAGGTGCTGAGCAATCTCAACAGCAGCGGCGAACTGTATATCACCCCAACGACATACAAGGGTGAATATGCGTTGCGTTTATCCATCAGTAATTGGATGACCCAAGAGGAAGATATCAATCGGGTGACCGCCGCGTTACAACGCGCCGCCGATTAATTGCCCGACTGACCTACCCCACTTTCGATTCCACAAGGAAAGAAGCCAATGTCTTCACAAGCGTCCGCGAGCCACGCTACTGGCAACGGGCTGTTCGGCCTGTTTTGCCTGGGCAGCTATTTACTCTCCCTGTCGTATGGCACTACGTTCTTATTGGCAATGAAGCTTAGGGAAAGTGGTGGCAGCGAGTCCGACGCCGGGACGATTATCTCGGTTGCCATGCTCAGTACATTCCTGGCAGTTATTTTCTCAGGCCACTTGACCGATCTGATCGGCGCGCCCAAAGCCATCGCAGCGGGCGCTGTGTTATTGGCAGCGGCGTGCCTTGGCTTCGCAACCGTGCCTGCGTTCGGGATGGCCCTATTGACCAGCGGCTTGATCCTGGGGTTTGGATGGGGCGTGTTCTACACCCTTGGACCGATCATTGTGGCGATGATCATAGAGCCTGCCCGGCGTGTGAAGTATTTTGCCTTGCTGTCAGGAAGCATGATGAGCGGCATAGGCACCGGCCCTTTGGTTGGACGTGCCGCCGAGGCACTGGGCCATTCCGTGGAGTCGGCGTTTGTGGTGGCCGCCATCGCCAGTCTTGCAGGAGGGCTGGTGTTTTTCCTGCTCGGGCCGCACATCAAGCAGCAACAAGCACGACTGGGGCCGGTGACAGTGTGCAAGATCAGCGCACGTGCCGCCCAGGCAGTGCTGGGTTCCAAGGCGGTCTTTGCCATCATCATGGTAGGCCTCGGCGGTGCGATCTTCGGCGGCCTCTCCAGTTTCCAGACCTCCTATGCCGCCCTCAACCACCTCGACTATTCGCTATTCTTCCTGGGCTTCATGAGCGCGGCGATCTCCTGTCGCCTGTTGGTTGCGGGCTATATCGTCAAACGCGATCCCTACGTGATGTCCAGCCTATTAAGTGCGCTGATGGTGGTTTCGGTATTGATGTTCACCTTCTTCGTGCACTCGTCGGCGGCGTATTTGCTGGCCGCCATTGTGCTCGGCGTAGGTTATGGGCTGACTTACTCTGTGATAAACGGACTGGCAGCCAATGAAGCCCCCGCCGGCCAGACCGCGCAATCGTTAGTTTTATTCAGTCTTTCCTACTTTGTCGGCGTGTTCGGGTTTCCGTTGTTGGCAGGTAAAGTCATCGTCAGCCAAGGCATGTCGACGTTGCTCTATATCATCTTGGTGGTCGCCTTGTGCAACTGGTCGATCACATTGGCGCGTCTTGTATGGCGACGAACAATGCTCGGCGCGACGGCGTAACGGCCATCGTTAACACTGACTAAGTATTGCCGCACCTCGAAGTCGGGGCCGGCCATTAACTGCCACCTTGCAATCAGAATTACCGCGAGTAGCAGGAATAATAAAAACGCTCACTTGTCTAGCGCGGCACACGTCGCGCTCCCCATAGCGATGCACCTCAAAGTTCTCCAGCATGGATGTGAATGAACATGTCTACCTTGATGAATTCGCCTGCTCTTGGCTATGAAACCGTCGGCGACGGTGTCGAATCGCGCAATGCCGCCTGGAGTTTTGGCGGCACCACGCCGCAGCACTTTGATTCACATGTATCGAAGTCTGTGCCCCGATATAAGGATGGACATGAAATCGTGCTGTCACTCAGCGACTTCTTTGTGAAGAGCGACAGTACCTGTTACGAGCTGGGCAGCTCTACCGGCACCCTGACGCGTCAATTGGCACTCCGTCACGGTGTTTCAACGAAGTGGGTAGGCATCGATGTGGAAGATGCGATGACCTGCCAGGCGAACACGCTGTTGAGCGCCTCCCCCCTGCCCAATGTCAGTTTTGTCACGGATGACATACTCACGTTTGATTACCAAAAAAGCGATTTGATCGTTGCTTATTACACCGTGCAGTTCGTGCACCCGCGCATTCGGCAGGCCCTGTTTGATCGAATCTACGAGTCATTGAATTGGGGTGGGGCGTTCATCATGTTCGAAAAAGTACGCAGCCCGGATGCGCGCTTCCAGGACATTCTCAGCAGTCTTTACGTCGACTACAAACGCGACCAGGGCTATAGCGCCGATGAAATACTGGCAAAAACCAGAAGCCTCAAAGGTGTGCTTGAGCCCTTCTCCACCGCCGGAAATATCGACCTGTTAAACCGTGCGGGCTTCCAGGACATCACCACGGTATTCAAGCACATCTGCTTTGAAGGTTTTTTCTGCATCAAGTGACCAGGACGTCATCGTGAGCACATCCCTAAAACAACAATACTTACAACGCCTGCAGATGCCCGACACTTACCGCGTGCACAAGATGGACTGCGAACTGTGCGACTCCACACAACACGCCGTGCTATTGCACAGCGTTCGCGGACCTGGCGAGCAGGCAGTCGACTTGCCGGTACTGGGTTGCCAAGAGTGCGGGCATATTTTCCAGCAATACCGCTTTGAGGAAGCTTTCTATAACGCTTACTACGACAAGTTTTATCGCCTGAGCCTGTTCGGCAATTCGGAACCTGAGCGCGCGTTTTTTCTTGATCAGGTACGCCGCGGGGAACACCTGTATCGGTACCTCAAAGAGGTGCTACCCGCCACCGGCAAACTGCTCGACGTCGGTTGTTCCGCTGGCGGGTTGATGATTCCGTTTGCCAAACAGGGCTGGTCGGTCAGAGGCAATGATCCGGATCGGGCATATGTGGAATACGGCAAGAAGATCGGCCTGCAGATCGATCTGGTGGGTGCTGAACATATGAACCCCAGTGGCGACTACGACCTGATCATCATCAATGGATCACTGGAGCATGTGCATGACGTCAACCAGGTCATGCAATTGTGTCGACAAGCCAGTGCGGACGATGGGTTGTTGTTGATTGAGGGCCGCGCCCTGGGCTATGGCCTTGAACAGGGCTTCCTCACCCATAACCATCGGCGCTACCTGAGCGCCAGCAGTATCGAATACCTGATGTGTAAACATGGCTGGGAACCGATTCGCACCACCCATGAGCCCGTATGCGGCCCCACCCGCCCAGGGGCTGTGTTTGTACTGGGACGCGCCAGTCATCGACGCAGCGACAAGCGCCTGGCAGACGTCAAGGCCCAGGGCCGCCAAGCGCTGGAACACACCTACAGACCGCAGCTGCACGCGTGGTGGGCTCAGCCATGAGCAGCTCTGCCATTGCGACCAGCAAGGTTGCAGCGCCAGCCCATGCCTGCTTGAGAAATGACCTGGTCGTGACGCCGCCGACAGACGATAGCGCGGTGCAACGCTACCATCTCTATGACCCCACCTCGGACCTCGGTTTTGAACTGGGCAAGGCCGAGTACTGCCTCGCATTGCTCTTCGATGGCCAAAGCAGCCACACAGACATCATGGCCGCAGCCCTTGCACGCCACCGAATGAAGGTCAGCCCCGAGAAGCTGATGCAGTTTGAGCGCAAGTTGCTCAGCCTGAATCTGCTGAGCAGCGAGCACACCGCTCACAAGAACAACCTGCGCGACCCGGCCACTGGGATCACCTATGGCCCGCTGAAAGAACACTTGCTGATCAACCTGGTAAAAACCAACCCGCAGCCGTTGCTCGATTACCTTTATCGCTGGGCGCCCTGGTGCTGTCGTACGAGCTTCAACGTGTCGCTGCTGGTGTTGGCACTGGCGAGCTTCATTTACTTGGGCATGCACTTCGACGCGTTCCTGGCTGACGTTGGCGCTACCTATGTGCACAGTTACCGTTGGCTGATCTGGCACTTCCCGGTCATCGTAACATCCATTGCGCTGCACGAGCTTGGTCATGCCATGGCATGTCGACACTATGGGGTCAAAGTCAACGACTTCGGGATTGGCATCTACGTGCTACTGGCCACCGGCTGGGTACGGCCGGTGCAAAAAGAGTGGTCGCAACTGCCCCTCAATCAACGAGTTGTCACCATTCTGGCGGGCCCCATGGTCAGCCTGATGTACGCCGGTGCCGGGATCGCCCTGTGGGCGTTGTACCGGGATGCCCAAGGCGCGTTCGCGTCGCTGTTCGTGGTGATGGTCGTAGCGTCGTTCATTTCCCTGATACCGACCCTCCTACCGATTTTCAATGGCGATACCTATCTGGCAATTATCGAATGCCTAGAGCAGCCACGCCTGCGCCAACGAGCCTTCAATTATGTACGGCGCTCGCGCCGCGCCGCGCAAGATCCGGTCTCCCCGCAGTTGCGCCGGCTCTACTGGAGCACCTTTGTGTTGACCTGCCTGGGATGGGTCATCGCCTGGTGCTTCACCGCCTTCACTGTAATCCGCCTGTTCAACCACCCCTGAGGAAAGTGCCATGACTCAATCGCCAACCACCCCGATCGCCGGAAACGAACCCCACGTCGACAACGTGACCGTTCCCGCTACCGAAGCTAACGAAGAAGCATTGTTTGAGGAGTTCGACCTGGATGACATCGAAGTCATCGAGAGCAAGGTTTTCGCCTGACGGTTCCAGACCTTCCCCGGCGTGCTGCCGGGGAAGCCCCATCTTTCGTCTGACTGGGCAACCCATGACTCAATTTGTTAAGCCCGACCCGATTGGCGTGGGCATTCAGTACAACCCCGAAATCCTTGATTGGTTTCCCTTCGAGGACATTGACGTCGATGTTCTGGAAATCCTGCTCGACAACATCATGGCGCCCATGGATGGTCCTCAGATCATCAAGCCGGCGGCCAGAGCGTTGATGGAGCGGCTAGCCGAGAATTTCACGTTGCTGGCGCACTCCAATTACGGTTGCGATTTTGGTTTCAGCCCCTTGGAGCAAACTGCTGCGGTGCAGCGCCATGTGCCCCTGGCGAAGATGTTGAACAGCCCCTGGGTCGCCAATCATTGTTTTTATGGCGACAATTCATGGCTGGATATCTGGAGCAGCCCCCTGCAGTTTTCCAATGCCGAAGTGTTGCGCTGTGCAGAGCGGGCCAAGGCGCTGCAAATGCACTACGGGATGCCGCTGGCCCATGAAAACGCCGCCTATTACCTGCAATGCCCTGGCGCGGAAATGCGCGAAGCCGAGTTCCTTGCGCGGCTGGTGCAGCAGTCCGGCACGTTTCTGCATCTTGACCTGCACAACATCTACACTAACCACCTGAACCTCAAGAATTTCGACCTGCGCGACTACCTGGATACCTTACCGCTGGACAAGGTGATCTCGGTGCACCTGGCCGGAGGCAGTTGGCATGACGGGCTTTATCACGACTGGCATGACGCCAGCGTGCCTGAGCCTGTCTGGGACCTCTACGAAGAACTGATGTCACGGGCCCAACCCTCGGCGATCATCCTTGAGTATCAAGGGCAGGCCCACCATGCGCTCACCCGGGTAATGGATGCCAATGACGAACACATGATCGTCACCGACGTGCGGCGCGCGCAGAAAATCTGGAATCATTACACCCAACCGGCACGGGAGCTGGCGCATGGATGCTGAGCAGGTCTGGAAGCTTTGGCGACGTCTGCTGCGCGATGAAACCTTGCAGCAGCAGTTATTCCAGGCGCAGGGAGCTACGCAATGGCTGCAACGCATCCCTGAGGATGAACGTACGATTCTGCAAGCCTATGCCGGACAGTTCGACCGCGTGAAGTGGTTCGTCGAAAACTACCAGTTCCGCCTGGTCAACTCCTTTACAAATGCGCTGGAGACCGGCGCCCCGTTGACCCTGCGCGCACTGATCAACATCGGGCTGGATTTACCCACTCTGTCCCGAACGTTTTTGCGTGAACAGGACTGGTTCGACTTTGGACCAATGGTGTATGGCTACTGCGATGCGGTACTGGGATTTTTACTGGAACGCCAGGAACTGGCCGATTACCCAGAGATCCGGGACCTGATCGGGCTTGAACGCGAATGCGTTCATCTGTACACCGGGTTGATGGACGTCGCCGCCCCGGTCCCCGGCCGTTATCAACGCACCGCCCAAGCCCGCCTCCACCATAGTTGTTTTGCTCTCTCACACTGGCTGCGCGACAAGAGCCAGCTGGGACGCGGGCCTCTGGAACAGACCTGTGAGCATATCCTAGTGTACTTGCCCAACCTTGAGGCCCGCCACAAATTCACGCTCATCAGCCCACGCGCGGCCAGCCTTTACACTGACCTGAAACAACCACGGTTGCTCGCGGATTTGGCACTGCAAGCGCCACAAAACGGCGATGATCTCGCGGTGCTTGGCAAGCTGCACAAACTTAACGCAATAAGGATGCCGGCCTGAATCATGGAAAGTTCACACTACTTCTGGCTGCGCTCAACCGGCTTCCCCATCCATCACTTGACCGCGCTGGGAGGGTTTTCCGAGCTGCCTGCGTGCGGTGCCTTTGAACAGCGTTTTCGCGCGCTGCAAGGGGTGAAGGCCACCCTGCTTGAAGCGGCCAATGCCCACTCCCCCCAAGCCTGTCGCAAGCTGATTCGCAAACTCAACGAAGGCCTGTCGCTGCAAACCGCCGACCTGCCGCAAGCCTTACGCGATCCCTTGAGCGCTGCCGTACACGACTGGAATGGACTACTGGAACAGACCGCAACACGCACAGAGGCAGACCAGCAATACCAGGTTTATCTGGAACGCATCCGTCAAGGATTGATCGACTTTCTGAATGACGACGCGGTTGCCGAGGCCCTGTTCATTTCCAACCCGGCCGCATTGACGCGTGCGCGTGAACTGATCCGCGACCGGTTCGCTAAAAACGATACGCGCAAGAAACAGAAGCTGCGACTGGGCTGGAGCTATGCCCAACGTTTCTGCGCCAAAAACGACACCTCAAGCTTTTTTGGCCCGCTGGCCTGGGGTCGATTCGATCCGCAACAGACGGAGAACATGCACGTCACCTACGGCGATGCATGGATCAAGGACCGCAGTACGTTTTTCGAAAACTGGGCAGTTCAGCGACTGGTCGAGCAAATCAACCAGCAATGCCCGGACCCTGACTGCATACCATTGCAACTCAACGCGGGTTGCTACCTGCAAGCAAGCACCTTGTTCATGCCTATTGGCAAAAAGCAGCACTTGAGCCCGGCAACCGCGCAGGTATTGGCCTACATAAACGACCCGGAAGATGGCATGCCGACGCTCCGGGGCTTGTTGAAGGCCTGTGTCGATACCCCAGCCGACACCCTGCGCGACCTGCTGGAACACCTAGTCAGCAAACGCATCGTGCGGCGTGGCTGGCGAATGTCGCCGCGCGAACGCAAGCCAATAGAGCGAATGCAGCGCTGGCTGGACGATGCCGCAGCATCTGAAACGTTCCGCCAAACCTGGCAACTGCGCCTGGAGAGGCTCGAAAGCGCACGCCGAGACTATGCAAAAGGCAACCTTGAACGCCGCACACAATGCTTAGATACATTGAACCAACTGCTCGTTGAAGCCGGCGTGGACCTCAGTCGGGAAACCGGTGCAATGTATGTTGGTCGGTACCCAGTATACGAAGACTGTTCGAGAAATATGAATATAAGCCTAGGACAGGACATGCTTAAGCAGATAAATGAAGACCTGGCACCATTGATGCGTATCCATCAATGGCTGATCAAGGCCATCGCGCATCGGCTTAACCAGGCGTTCATAGAAGTGTGGGAGCAGCGTCAGAACGCCTACACAGACATACCCGTGGATTTTCTCGACTTTCTCAATGCACTGGCTCCTCTATTGCCGACAATTGAAGAGCGAATTGTCATCGACCTTGATCAGCGCCTGAAAAAGGCCTGGGAAGAACAACTGCAGGGGCTCGCGGACAACATTGATGTGCGCCTTTCGGTTGCAGACATCGAGCGCCTGATAAGCCGGCTGAATGTCGAGCTGGACGTCACCAATTTCGAGGTATTTGGCAGTGACTACCACTCGCCGGACTTTCTGCTATCCAGCCCGTCGGTGGAAGCCATCAACCGAGGCGATTACACCATCATCGTGGGCGAAGTACACCCGGCGGTCCATACTCTCTGCCAGCCCGTCGCTGCGCCATTCGGGCCGTTTAATATCCAGGTGAACCAAGAGGTAGAAGCGATTTTTCAGCGTCCGCGGCTGATCCTGGCGGACTCGCCGGAAAGCTACCAACGCTCGCATATCGATTGGCCACTGCAACCTTCATATCGGCAACTGGTACTACCCTCCGGCGGGGGGTGCGTGGCCGCGCATCAACAGTTCGCCGCCGGACGGGCAAAAGTCATGTACGCCCATGGACGTTTGCAGGTAGTCGATGCCCTGGGCGAATTCAGCGAAGACCTGCTCTGCGTCTACCCAACTCCCATGCATCGTCTCGGTTTTGCCCTAGCCGGAAGTGCTGTTGCCAAACACGACAAGCGCCGTATCTGGCTAGGGTGCGCCCTCTATAAACGGGCTTCCTGGTTATTCTCCAGCGATCAACTGCCGCAGGTAAAAACTTCTATCGACGATCTAGATCATATTTTGCAATGGCGCGCCTGGGCAGTTGCTCAGGGGTTGCCGCGTTATGCATTCATCAAGATCGACTCCGAGCCCAAACCCATATTCCTTGACTTTGATAACCCATTGTCGTTGGACGGCATCAGCAATGCCCTGCAGAGTGCCGACCAAGTGAAGTTTTCGGAAATGCGCCCTTGCCCTGAAGAGCTTTGGCTTGAGCAAGCGCAAGGTCGATTTTGTTGTGAAATACGGACAACGTTTTTCCAGCCAGCTTGAATTCGAAGTTGTCCAGTTCGAGTAGAGGCGTATTCCGATTCGTTCCGGCTGACTGTTGATCTAACCAGCTACCAAAAATTTTAGATTGGGCGCTAGTGGGATATAGCGGGCATGCCCGTCAAACGCCCTTATAAGAAAAGTAGGTGCTGGGTAATATTCTGTCGCAGCGGGCTGTAACTGTTTGATCCATTGTGGCTTTTTTCTTCCACACGCTCGGGTAACTAGGCGTTATCGCCACTTTCATAATTTCGGTGTTGACTCACGAAAAAAAAATGGTTAAAAATTATTTTGTCGACACTGAGACTTCCGTGCTGCTGCAATTCGAAGCGCGCGATGCATGGGTCGAACCGACTTAGTTTAGTCATAATTAAAAAGCATAAGGAAATGCCATGATTACCTCTATCTCTCGTGTCTCCCCCCCTAGACATCGCTTAATTACAGGTGCATCTGTAGGTAGGTGTTTTCCGTGCTTGCTCCACGGAGCTCTCCGCAAACACGCTTAGCAACCAGCTTTTGGCCTGGATGCCGAGATATATTCCTGTCCGCTTGTATACACTATCAAGGAAGGAAACTTATGAAAATTGTGTTGATTGGCTACGGAACCATTGCGTCTGCGCTTATGCCGAACTTGCTCAGCGAGTTTGGAGGCGAGATGAAATGCCTTAAGGTGATAGATCCATATGGTGTCAAGAAGCTCAGCGCAGATTTCGATTGTCCCGTAGTGTGGGTGGTGGCGAGTGTCACTAAGGAAAACCTAGATGATTTGCTGAGCGAACTCGATTCCGACTCTTTTTTAATAAACCTATCTGTTGATGTCTCAAGTGTCGATCTGGTTTCATTTTGCCAGAAGAAAGGAGCAAGATATATTGATACATGTATTGAGCCATGGGCCGGCCATTATGTAAATGCAGATGCAGAGCCTGCCGATCGCACCAACTACGCCCTCAGGGAAGCGATGCTGACATTGAAGGCAGAATGCCAAAATGGCCCTACAGCTATCGTTGCGCACGGCGCGAATCCTGGTCTGGTATCTCATTTCGCGAAGCAGGCTCTTCTGAACATTCGTGATGATATTTACGGCATAAGCCAGCCTATCCCGCAAACTCGCCAGCAGTGGGCGAAGCTGTCTGCAGATCTGGGTATTAAAACAATTCACATTGCGGAGCATGATACCCAAGTTGCAAAATTCCCTAAGCGGCCTGGCGAGTTCGTTAATACTTGGTCGATTGATGGATTTATTGGCGAAGGTTGCCAGCCTGCTGAGTTAGGCTGGGGAACTCATGAGCTTCGTTTGCCGCCAGAGGGGCAGCGGCATACTACAGGCTGCAATAGCGCGATCTACTTGAATCGTCCGGGAGCCTCGGTCAGATTGAAAACTTGGACTCCCGCTTTTGGCCCTTGCTTAGGCTTTTTGATCACGCACAATGAAGCAGTTTCCCTTTCGGACTATCTAACCTGCTTTGAAGGTGAACGGGTCACTTATCGGCCTACGGTCAACTACGCTTACCACCCTTGCAGTGACGCTATACTTTCCATCCACGAACTTAGTGGCTGCTCGTGGAATTCACAGTCACAAAAGAGAATTTTGCAGGGACGAGATATCGCCTCGGGAGGGGATTATCTTGGCGTGCTTCTGATGGGGCATGAAAAAAATGCATATTGGTTTGGTTCTTATTTAGAGAACTCGGTTGCTCAAAAGCTTAACCCTGAAAGTTCTGCTACTTCCTTGCAAGTCGTGGCCGGCGTGATATCAGGTATGAAATGGGCAATTGCTAATCCTTGTTGCGGGATCGTTGAGGCAGAAGAAATGGATTTTAGGTTCGTGCTCGACAATGCAAGGCCCTGCCTAGGTGAAATTCTGGGAGAGTACACCGATTGGAACCCAGCAGAAGAGGATAAAGGTCTATTCTCCATTGCCTCATCAGATAAGTGGCAATTTGAAAACTTCATGGAATAATTGCAAGGAGCGCAAATCGTGGGCTATTTGAAATCTTCTATCGGCTTAAAAAGCTATGACTGGTCTTCAGTTGATTTACTCAAAGATTTGACCCCTGAAAGCATCACTGGCTCTAGGGAGGTCATTACGTCACGACAAGAACACTTCTGGCATGACATGAGTTCTGAGTTCGATTCTAAGCACTTCCTAATATACCTTATGAATCGAAGTGACTTGCACTTGAGCGATGAGTTTTTGGAGTTCGTCTGTCTCTGGCATCTGGATGAGCAGAATCACTACAGAGGCCTTCGAAAGATTAATAGCGTTTTGTATGGGTTCAGAGAAGAAGATATCGATAAAAAAATTAAGTCCAGGCGGCCGGAGTTTGATTTGATTTCATCGTTCATGGTTGATGAATTCACCATATTAGTATCAATTGCATTTGACGAGGTCACTAGCACTCGGGCGTATAAACAGGACTTTAAACTTTTTGATAGTCTTGGGCCTGACTGTCTGTCCGTATGGATTCGTAATGCTGCTAAAGATGAAGCGGCGCACTACGGAAATGCAATGAAGCTTTTGAAGAAAAACCACTCAACTCGGTTTGAAGAACTCCCAGAACTTCTTGATAAAATAATCGGCTTCGAAACCTCTGATGATTTCGGATATAATAATACGTTTATTTTTGATCACGATACTGATGACTTCTCGAATGAGCTATTGGTCGATAGCAAAAATACGATCCTTGAGGTTCTCGGGAGAGAGTAATGGCTTGGTTATATTTTGCCCTTTTGGCGCCGTTGTTTTGGAGTCTTTCAAATATTGTTGATAAGTTCGCCATTAATAATATTACCTCCAATTGCATTTCGTTCATTTTCTTGCTGAGTATCGGGAATATTTTCTTTGCAGCGGCCATTTATGCCTATTTTCAGCCTGCTGATCTAGACTTATATATGGTTACAATAAATATCTGCTCTGGTCTCGCAATATTTTTGCAATACTTTGCTTACAGCTACTCCTTGGAGGATATGGATGTATCGGTTGTGATTCCGATCCACCAATCTGAACCAATATTTGTATTGGCGGCATCAGTGTTGATTTTTCATGCTATCCCGACATCTTGGCAAATAACTGGCTTTGCTTTGATAGTCGTTGGAATTCTAATATTATGTATGTCTAGACAAACGGTTAGAGGGCTGGGCCATCCCAGGCACGTAGTGGTCTTGTTGATTTCAGCTTTTTTCGGAGCCGTTTCAACCGTAATTTCAGACGAGATATTGCGAATCAAAAGCTTGGATTCGGTACTGATTTTTAACTTTGCCGGCTATGCTCTTGGCGGTTTGTTTCTTTTATTGGTTCCGAAATGGAGAACGCTCATTATAGATGATCTGAAAATCTTGAATTATAAGCAATTTGGCATTTTTGGGGTAACGAACATCTTTGATGTTGGGGGCTACGTGTTTTTCATGGCCGCTCTGGCTGCCGGAGGAGGTGCAGCCTTGGTTTCGGTAGTCGTCAGCATCCACCCGCTGTTCGTTTTGGCTTTTGGGTTCCTGGCAACGAAGCTTTTTCCAAAATTTATCGCCGAGGATATTGCACCGGGAGGCGTAGTAAGAAAATTTTTCTCGATCATTGTGATCGTGCTCGGAGTAGCAGTGATATCACTTCAGGACATTTAAGTCCCCTCCAGGTATTACTTGTCAAGGCGTGTTTCCCGGACGGTTACCGTCGGAGCAGCAAATGCTGAACACAAAAAAGGGCCAACAAAGGCCCTTTTTTACTCAACCCGAGATTACTTGGTCAGCCAGGACTCGACGGTGCCAACGCCGTGTTCAGCTTTCCACTCTTTCAAACCTTTGTGATTGCCGCCCTTCGTTTCGATGATCTCGCCGGTGTGCGGGTTCTTATAAACTTTCACCTGTCGGGCTTTGCGTGTGCCTGCTTTCGGCGCACCTACATGAGCGCGTCGTTTAGCTTGCGGATCAAGAAGATTGATAACGTCCTTCAGGCTGTAGCTGTATTTTGCGAGTAAATCGCGAAGCTTCGTTTCGAATTCGATTTCTTTCTTAAGACCAGCATCGCCTTTTAGTGCTTCGAGTGCTTGGAGTTGCTCGGCAAGGTGTTTTTCGAGCTGACGAAATTCTGCGAGTTTAGACATTGGAAACCTCTTCTAGATTTGTTGTTACGTTATACCAAAAAGGCACATGCATGAACTAATACGTCTATCGGCACACGCTGATGTAATCCCACATAGGGGAGACCTGCATCCCATGAGCACCATATTTATGACGTGTATTGTGAAGTTATCAATAGACGTTAGTACGTGCATCTAGATCAAGGTAGGCAAGTATCAAGGGCTCAGCTTTGGTGTCGCTAGTCATCAGCTTGACGGTTTCCCTGCCCCATTTGATAGGCAACGATATTTACTAATCTAGTAGCCTGAGAGTCCCCAAGGCCTCATCCGACGTTAGGCGATGGTGTGCTCTCGATGCGTATTTGAACGCTATGGCCGTACGGTGGCAAAATCATTGTATCTATCCGTGCACGGCTATACATCGCGTGAAGAACCATCTGTCATGCCAATATTTTTTCAAGGACGGCGCTCGATGAATCTCGCCAAGACAAGGGAGGGTATGCTCATCAGCGCGGCGGAGGCTTTCATCATGGCTCCGCCGGCGCGCACGAGTTTCTCCTGCCCGACTTGCGGTACGCCCTTGTTTTTCGTCGGAGCGACTGGGGCTAGCAGACCACATTTCCGGGTTTCTGCTTCACGTCCTCATGAAACCGATTGCATAGAAGCTCAGTTACTTGACATTACATTCGAAGCCCAAGATGCCTATGCAGCAGAAGCATCGGTCACCTTCATGTCGATCGCATCCAGAGTCTCCCTGCGGGCGATCGGGTATTTTGCTAAGCATCCCCACCAGTTGAAGACGATGAATCGCCGGCTTTTCGAAGAGTTTGTGGCAGAGCTCTTCAAAGGGTTTGGATACGAGGTCGAGCTGACCAAGCAAACCCGTGATGGTGGATTTGATTTGATTGCGGTGACGAGCCGGGACTATATCAACCAGCGGTTCCTGATCGAATGCAAGCGACCCGATCCTAAGAATCCGGTTCGTCTCGATGTCGTGAAGCACCTGCACGCTACAAAGATTGATCAAGGAGCGAATAAAGCAATTCTGGTGACGACTACCCATTTCACAGAGGATGCTCACCGTTATGGCAAGCGACACGCGATCGAACTAGACCTGAAGGACTTCGACGATTTGGTGGAGTGGCTTCACCATTATTTGAGGATCAAGGCGAGAGCATGACAAAACGTCCTCCTCCCCAGCACTGTCTGTTAGCCAGCACAAACTATTGGTCATTAGGAGAGGCTTAATAGCTGGCGACTCTGGATGTTCATTTAGCGATCAAACCAGATTTCAATTTCCGCTTATGGTCTCTCAGCAGATCTGCGAACTGCACGAGGTCATTGAGTGACCCTCGACCTGTGCGATCTAAGTGAAAACCCATGATTCCCACCGACCTAAGACCATCGCGATCACATCGTTTGGAATCGCCGATCATCAATACTTCCCCCTTCTCTCTGCAGAGGTAGTTGCCTGGATCTATCCCGAATTGGCTGCAAATCGACCGGTAAATTGCAGGTTGGGCTTCATGATGCCTAGCTCGAAGCTGTAACTGATCGCGACTATTACAACCTACGCATGGGCCTCCTAACCTTTCTATGCAACGAGCCGGTTAAGCTCGCATCGAATTTCTCTCTCATGCGACAAACGTGTGAGAATGCGCAATATCATTATGCAATTATGGAGTTTTGCAATGGATCGCCTTTCGAAATGCTTCGCCGTTGTGGTCGCGACTGTCAGCCTGTCCACTTGGGCCATCTCCTTCGCTCAGGCTGCTGGCTATTCCGTCATAAAAGACGAGTCAAAGGGCAACATCAAACGCGCGGTCGAGGTCGTCTTGCCGGAACGTGTCGACCAACCCACGCTCGAAGCGTTAGCTAAAGAAATCAAGGATTCGAACCCCACGCAATTCCAACGGACTTTTATCGGCTGGCGGATCAAGGGTGATGAAGGCCAAGCGTACTGGGCCAAGACCGATTATCTGCCTGCGCTCACTGTGCAATTTCTGGGATCCACGGTCGCGGATTACGCGAAGGTGAAGGCCTCTAGCACCAACGCCGACGGCGAGGTTTTTGGCAGTTGGTTGAGCACTTGGGGTTACGATTACAAGATGGTCGGCTTCCGCAAAAATGGCAAAACATTTATCCGCTCCACGTTTGCCGATGGATCATCTGGAACCAAAGAATTCGTTGCCACAAAAGTGTCCGGCAAGTCCGTGCTGGTCGACGCAGAAGGCAGTGATTTCGGTGAGTACTACGCGGTCAATGCTCAGGGCGATCTAGAATTCTGGGGTGAGAATGGCAATTTCTACACCGCGAAAAAAAGCCAATGAACCACACACATCACTTACCTTCCTACTTCCGTTGGCTCTAGTCACAGATGGAGAGTGGAATTTAACTCTCCTAAGAAAAGCGCACTATGCAGTATTGCGTGATTATATAAGAAACTACATGTTGTGAAATTTCGCTTTTATAAACTTTCTCATGTACTTGAATCAAACGTGAGGCAGGAGCTTAGCCGCAAAAAGTGAACGATTTCCCTGCGCCCAGTTAGAAGAAACTGAAGAGTCTGAGTGCTAATTCAAACGGGCGAACAGGTGGAGCTTCATACGCACTCTCCTGATCAGCCCGATGGAGGAATACGCCTGGCTCCCTCTTATCGAAACAAACGCGCCGAAGGGGTGTGCAACCAAATTGCGATTTGCCATGATCACATCCTCATAAATTATCCATGGAAGGGCACAATGGCAAATAGTTTCCTCACTCCAAGCTTGCTGAGGATCTTCGCAGCAAGCTACGACTCCGGCAGGGAGTCTGCCGCTGAACAGAGCCGAGGAGAATTCATAGAAGCGTTTCCAATTGTCAAGCTGAACCGACTGCGACTCACAGACTATGTTATTGGACTACAGCGTCCTACGTTCTGTGATCGCGTGGAGGTGAAGACACGGCCCTGGGCAGTAATTCAGGGATCAACTGCGATCAAATTCGGTATATATTTTGGTGCCACCAAGGCCGACCCAGCCAAGGAATTCCGGTTTGCCAAAAGGTTTGGCACTGACCCGGATTCTGCGTTTCGTGCGGTAAGATCCGCGCTCGTCGAATTGGTCAAACTCGGAGCAGCAGTAGAGCTCGACTTTAAGGCCATCGACGCCAATCCCCTCTCCCAAATGTTCAAGGCCAAGATCTTAAGCCTCTATTTTCCAGAGAAATTCATTAATGCCTGCAGCGGTGAGCACCTTGCAATGATCGGGGCAAAGTTGGGGGTCGGGGTGAACCTCCCGATTAGTCAGTATCAACATCTCGTCGTCGAAGCCAAGAAAGGGAATGCTACGACGAGAACATGGAGCAATCCCAAATTTACGGCTTTTCTCTACAGAACGATTGTTCGTTTGAAGCCTCCGCCGAGCTCCCCGATCCAAAAGCCATCGAAAAAAAGCCACCGTAAAGTCAATTTCGAGGATATCCAGAATCAGCGTGATCGGATTGGTAAAGCAGCTGAGGCTTTCGCGTTGAAATGGGAGGTGCAACGTCTGGAAGGCGCTGGGCTCTCTGAGTTGGTTTCCTTGATAGAAGATCGTCGAGATCGGCCAGGATATGGTTACGACTTTTTGTCGCACTCGGCATATAGTCAATCGAGATTCATTGAAGTCAAAGCAGTGGCGAAAGTCCGTGGGGATAGCTTTCGTTTCTTCCTCTCAGACAACGAACTGACCGTATCGAATACACCTGAGTATCAAGGCGAATACTACTTCTACCTAGTGTTTTTCGGCTCCAATAGGGAGCCCCAATCTCTCAAGTCAGTTTTGGCCAGCAAGATGTATGAGCACGCCGAAATCTTGCCCGCCTCTTATACAGTCCGGTTCGACTTGGAAGACGCTTAGCAATCCCACCGCCCCAGTGCTGAGACGTTTGCGGTTACTCTGCGTAATCAACGATGCCCTGCATCTTGTCGAGCAACCAGGCGTTCACATCATCGCCCAGATCATCAGGCGTGACCACCTCGAAGTGATACCGAATCGATCAATTCCCGAGCCTGCTGATTTCCGCTACCAGCGAGTTTGCGTCCGTAGGCGCATGCAACTGTCCAGCAAGCGTAGGTGTGTTGTGTTGATTCCGTAGTCAATTGGATCCGTCATTTCACTTCCTGTTCTTGGTTACAAACGCCCGAATGTTGCCATCACCACACAGCTATGACGATAGTTGGCTGATGGGATCGGCGCCTGGCTGGCCACTTGCCTTTTGAACCAAGGCAAGTTCCACTGGCGAGGCATTCAACATCTGGCTAGCCACCGAACCTATCGGCTCCCGGCGTCACCGAAGTAATCATCCTTCGCGATCAGACCGAGATTATCGGTAAGATCCTGACCTTCCTCGTTGAACAAATGTTGAGTTCGCCGTTCCTGCTTGAGACAAGCTAATGCTTGGAAGAAACAATCCTCGCAAAGGTGCAGTTCATAGCGCTCACCATCATGAGCAGTACCATAGCCCCAGTGCGCTTGCAGGATGCCGAATTGATGTCCGCCAGTATCCAGGAGGGTGGAGCAACGACATACATCGCAGACGACGTCAGTAACGGTCTCGACTTCGACTTTTCCAGTTATTTTCATCGCTGACTCCTACAAGCACCTTTGACTTTTACTTTCATACAGGCTCTAGGTTCTGTACGAAAAGTACTGTCGCAAATACCGCATAGCGCAAGCCAATGAGACCATCGCCGCAAAACTTGTTGCGAGCTTGTCGAAGCGCGTAACGATGCGGCGGTTCTCCTTCAGCCACCCGAACATGCGCTCGATGATATTGCGCTGCCGGTTATTGGGTCGATCGAACAGTCTGGGCAAACCCGGCTTGGGTTTGCGCTTCATGATGCGCAACGGGATTACCGGTTGCATTCGATAAGGATCACAGTACCGACGCAGGGCTTCAGCATAGTATCCCTTGTCGGCCAATAGCCATCGGCAGCGTTTGCGAGGATGGCCACGCAAGCTTGGGATGTACGCCTCATCCAGTAACGGTTGGGCATAGGCAATATCGCTGGCTTGTCCGCCTGACAGCAGGAAGCGCAGCGGCACACCATTGGCGTCGCATAGCATGTGGATTTTGGTTGTCAGGCCGCCCCGACTGCGTCCGAGTGCGTGATCTTGCGGTTCTTCAGGCCCCCATTTTCCCCAGCACCTGATGAGGCTCGGGTTGCGCGAACAGCAGTGGAGTCGATCATCCAGGTTTCCAGATCAATCAAGCCCTGCTCTGTTGGCGCCGCGCCGAATTGACCCAGTTGCCGAGATATCACTGACCCGGGCAGCCCCCCCGCGAACCAATACTTTTACTGGATTTGTGTTGACTCGAGGGTGGGTTAAACCCACGTCAGCACGTGGGTCAATTCAGCGCTGGCGTTAACATCCATAGCGCTGAAAGGATGAATGGTCCATTCCCACTTGGTAATGCCGGCACATCAGTCATCATTGGTCCTTCCTTGTGTCTTTTGTGCCCGACGGATGATGGGCAAAAGGGCAACGCTCGACAATGCCCTTTGCGCCGGCCTACTCCAGACAGTCGAGATTCCAGGCCGACAGAAAAACTCTCACAGCCCTTGAGCTTTTTACAGTGTCCAGAGATAACCTACCGAGCATACTAGCGGAAGTCGCCGGTTAAGCCGCTCCAGCCTAGTTATCGATGGCGCATTGCCGACTTCCCTTAGGCTATGGCAAGCCATTACGGTGTCTACTGATACACCCCATATTCCACCCGCTTCAAGTAGTCTTCAACGGCCCGAAAACCCAGAGAATTCCCGATGAGCTCAACCGGAATGCCGCCTGCTAAATATTTGCAGGGATGACTGAGCCATTCCTCAGCATGCTTTTGGGTCCCGAAGACAGACGTCGCATGCTCCAATGCCTTGGCATACTGATACGCTATCGCGCTCTGCTGAGCGTCTAGCCGAGCTGATTCAATATGGCCCCGACGCCGTAACGCCTGCAGCGACTTGCCCAAGACTCGCGCTGTGACATCGGCTGAGGAGTAGAGCTCAGAGATCGAAAGCATCGCCTGAACATTTTTCAACGCAAAGCCTTCTTTCACCAACAAGAAAATATCCAGCTGACTGAGCTGTCCGGCTTTGGCTCTGGTTAAGCATTCCGTGGGCTTGAGCACTGATTTTGCCTTCAGAGAAGGCTGGGCGGCTGGAGTAACCATCGGGCAGACTTCAAGGTTGGTAATTGAGGCTAGAGTAGCCTCATTTTCCCACGTACGCATGAGGGGTTAGCCCAATGCAGTCACGCCTGCATTTTTTGGTTGGTGCAAGAGCCCAATTAGCCCGACGACGGGGCACAGTATCTCGACGCATCAAATTATGTAGCCACCGGAGACTTCAATGGACTGCGCGTTAATATACTCACTGCCGTTGGACAAAAGAGCCGCTATGATGCGCTCAAAATCGTCAGGCTTTCCTACCCAAGCAAACTCGGGAGGGTTTGGAGGATGCATACAGCCGACTGCTGTTCGAGTCCAAAGGGTCGCCTAAGCCGCGAGCGCCCGCAAAGTAAGTGCCATGAAAGCACTCACACATCTTGCTGAGCTGCTGCCATCGTTACATCGAGGTTGTCGCCAGTAATAGCGCAGGCAACATTTGCGCGGCCGAGCCCATCAGCATCAATTCGTTTGGGGCTCCCAGGCAAACGTCTGCGATATTGACGTGGATAACTGTTGCGCCAGATGCCAATGCGATTTCAGGAATATCCGCCGCAGGCCTTACGAATCCTGACGTTCCCACGGAGATCAGGACGTCGCAATTTTTGACGTCGACCATTGCTACTTTCCAAGCACCAGCAGGCAGGTCCTCTCCAAACCACACAACACCAGGTCGGAGTTTCCCATTGCACCGTGTGCACCGGGGCGGTTCTACCCATTGTCCTTCTGCTGAAACCTGAAATTGATCAGTCGTGAGTAATGCCGGACGCTTGCACGCAAAGCAGATCGGCTTGATCAAGCTGCCATGCAAATGCACGACGTTCTGAGACCCAGCCCGCTCGTGCAGGTCATCGATATTTTGAGTGATGATCGAAACCTTTTTGCCGGTGCTCGCCAGTTGGCTAATCGAAAGATGAGCGGCGTTTGGTTGGGCCTGGCCAGCTTGGAAACGCCGCCACAGATACCACCCCCAAACCATCTGAGGGTTCTCTCTAAAAGCACGTGCCGTTTCCAACCTTTCAGGGTCGTGTTTCGCCCAAATGCCTGTGAGCTTGTCGCGAAATGTTGGAATCCCACTTTCCGCAGAAATGCCGGCGCCGGTGAAAAATACGACCTTTCGAGCGGCTGCCAGGGATTCGATACCCCTATCCAAGTCGTTCATTTCGGACTTTGGGCGTTTGTTGCGTCGGAGATTGGGGAGTAATAGCTGGTCTCGATGGAAGAGCTGAACACTGGCCCCATTGGCGATATTAAAGGGTCTGAACCTTCTTCAATACGTCCCGCCAGCAGCACCTGAAACTGATCTGGATAGTGACGTAGGAGGAATTTGGCATCACGTCGTATCCGTTCGGGCAGCGATGAATCTCGGGACAGCTCAAGCAGAAACTTACCAGTTTGTATGACTGCATGTGTGCGTTCATTTGGCATGGTCATAGCGATACCCTCAGAGTTGTCTCGCAGCAGCGCTTGGGTGCTAATGCTCAACACTGTCTTCAGTTTAGCTCTCATAAGCTGAGTCAGGGACGATGGGGGGATAGTTTTCACTCAGATCCGTGATGGTGACGAAAAGCCTTGAGGCTTCCATCATGCTCAAACGACCGGTCGGGGTCGCGGCAGTTACCACCGGGGACTGCCTGATCGAGCAGTCCATTAGCCCTTTACATCCACAGCGTGGCGAGAAGCGTATGACAACACAACGTGTTGCTGCCACGCCCTCTCGCTTTGTAAGGTTATGCTTGAACCTGTAGCGCCTCCATGCCAACAGCGGACCAGGCAAAGAGACTGAACTCAACAGCTACTAGGTCTGTAGGAACATACGAGGTTTCCGACGTTATTACCTCAGAAATAAGCTCGCTGGTGACTTTCCTTCTTTCTTCTCGAGAATTTTCACAGTGTGCGTTCCGCCGAAAAACACATGAGATTTCAGATAATCGGCATTCGCTACCAAGTCGAGCCAGCGGGTAAATCCTCAGGGTTGGCCACCATCAGTAGATGCTCTGGAGCTTTCTCACGATCAGGATCGACAGCAGCACGGAATGACTGAATCAAGTATTTCGCCATTGAGGCGCGGACTGTGAATACCTTGGCCACGGTGCCCCCCATGTACTCGTCCCTGACCATCATGGCTTGACCAGCTGAAAGCCCATGGTGCGGGACCAGACGTATGGAAATCATCTGATGCCAAGCACGGTCCTGCTCCCCTGAATGCAGATCAGTGCGGTCAGATGAAGTCACGATAGAAATACGACCTAGGTTAAAATCCCTAAATTCCTGAGCCTTTGCGCAAAACGCTCGAATATGCCAACGCGGTCCCGCCTGAATGAGCGCATGAGGCCTGATAATCCGATCCTGTCCCTGCGGGGTGGTCATGGACCGATATTGCACCTGTATACATCGGCCCAGGGAAATCGCTTGGTGGATCTGAGAAAACAACGGATACCGGATAGAGGTAGCGTCGATTTGAGAGTGTTCGAACGGGACTGACACTGCAACTCCCTCAAACCCTTTGGAAGCGCCTATCAACCGCTGGTACTCATCAAATGCCCCAACTGTGAGATGGGGACGCAATCCCCAAGACGCAACATAGCTTTTGCTAGCCATTTCTGGCTCGCAAGCATTGGGATACTGCGTCCGATACATGGCGAGGTCCCGGCTGGCAAGGGTTTCGTGCACTTCAAACAAACTCAACAGACGCGACCGGGAAACACGCCCCTCCCAAAGAAGAAGCATCTCAATAGCTTCAAGTCGCTCTCTGGGTGCTGAGCTGCGGCGAGGCATGACTGCTAATCCGAGAAATTTAACTGACAGTAGCATAGATATAGCAATAGATCTATGCTACGGATAAGAGCCTCAGCAGTTTGAGTGTTAGGTATGGAAATCCGCACGCCACCGCTGTTCGAACGCATTCCGGAAGACATATTCCGACCGCTTGCCGCCACCAACAATCGTCGCTACTGGGAGCTTCTCAGCCGGCTAATGGATGAGATGTGGGGCGAGGGAGGACGATCGCCTGGAGAAGAAGCACCGAAACCCATTGTTATTCGCACAATCGAATCTCTGCTGATTGCGGACGATCCGTGGGGCGAAGAGCTCGGCAGCAGCTTAAATATTCGCGCCCATAATGCTTTCAAGGTGTTGTCTACAAGTGGATGGCTCAGCGAACGCCGCCGCGGGGTGATCGAACACATCACGGTCCGACCGATTATAGCCCGCTTGTATTCGCTGCTTTCAGACTTTGCCTATCATCAGCCAGAGTTCTTGGGCGGCCAGGTACAGTCCATTTGCGTGAACCTGCGGGAAGTGTCAACCGGCAAGGCTCCGCAGCTTTATACCATTGCAGCCAAGCATGCCAAACAGTGCCTAGCTCACATCGCGAATACCGGATGCCGCATTCAGGATGTGATGGATGAGCTGGTTACAAAACAGTCGACAAAGGAATTCACCCAGGGCTTTTTCGAACAGTACATCGACAAGGTTTTCATCGCCGACTACAGCGATATGCGTACCAACAACCATCCGCTGCAATTCAGGTCCGAGGTCATTCGGTTCACGCTGCAATTTCAGCATGACAAGGATTTTCGTGATTCGCTGATCGGATGGTACGCGCAGAAAATGACGGGCGATGACTTTCTACGCGCTGAAGCCCTTTATGAACGTGATACCCGTCAGCTTCTGCGCCTTCGAGAGGTTGAGGAGCACCTGCGTCGGCTTGATGAAGAGATACGGATCGCTTACCAGAGGGCGTTAGCATTATTCGAATACAAGTTGAGGTCGCCTGGCAATTTCGATCAACTGATTCAACAGGCGATACGAGGCACGCTAGATCTTACGGAGGGGCATTCCGCCCTACCCGCAGCATCAGGCTTTTATCATGCCTCGGGTGTAGGTCTGGCCAAACCTCGAGCGGCAACCCGGGAAATGCGCGCAACACCCGTTGAGAGGAAACAACCCAGCGTCGAGCAGTTGGCCATGGAGGCGCTCAGGCAGCAAATGAATGCGGCCCGCAACATTACGGCCATCAAGCTCGCACAGTACGCTGCCCGCCACCTCAAAAGAAAACAGGCAATCGTTTCCGATGAGTTAACTATCGAATCGATCACCGACCTTTGCTGCTATCAGAAGCTGCTGCTAATCGCTTCACGTGAAAAATGCCCACCAGACAAACAGTCAGACGATCCGCATCTTCAGATGGTTCGGGGCATGCATGTGAGCTTTGTTGACAATGCCGTCACCCGCAATGAATACATGGAGCATCAACAATTCGTGATCCGCGCAAGGAGTGTCAAATGATCAGTTGGCAGCGATTAGCAGAAGACTCATCGGGAACCCACACGGCCGAGGATTTCGAGAAGGCGGCGTATCGTCTGATCGTTTCTCAGACCATCTATGCCGCGGATCACGGTAGTCGGCACACATACCAGCTAATTGTAAAGTATTTAGCGACTTTTAAAGAGCTTCTATCCAAGTTCGGTATGAGCCTAAGGCACAATCCTCATCACTCCTACCTAGTGGTAATCCCAAGCCATCAGGTCGCCGAAAAGATGTCGATTAATGAAACCCGTCTCGCCTTGGTTCTACGTCGTTTCTACGATGACCGGATGCACACCGCCGAAATTAGCGACGGCGAAGCCTACATATCTCTGGAAGAGCTGGAACGTGCTTACCGCGAGTGGCTCACCCGCGCCCTGCCCGAACGGGCAGATCTCAGGCAACTCGCCGCTGCGTTAAAGCGCTATGGAATAGTGCGTCTAGAAGATTCAGAAGACGGGCAGCCATTCAAGATCGTCATCCGACCGGGCATCACCGATATCCTCGGCGAGGCGGCTCTCCATCAGCTTGCCGCTTACGGGATCGTTGAAATCAGCTCCGAGGTCGACAATGAAACTGCTTGAGCATGTGGTGCTGGTTCAGTTTTTTCTGTACGGCAGCGAAGATTTGGAGATGGGTCTGAACACTGCTTTTCTTGGCCCAAACGGTACGGGCAAATCCGCCATTCTGGACGCTATCCAAGTGGTGATGCTGGCCGCCGATGGCAGCCGCACGCATTTCAACGCAGCTGGTGAAGGTAAGCGGCGGGCGCGGACCCTACGTGAATACTGCCTTGGTGCCTACCTGCCTGGGATGAACGAGTATGCTCGCACTTCCGCCAACACCTATGTTGACTTGGTATTTCGGGATACGGAGACCGGCATCCCCTTTACTGCAGGAGTCGCGCTCAGTGCGCGGATTGAAGACTCACAGCATGAAGTTGAAGGGCTGTACATCCTTCCTGGCGTCGCGTTAACACCCAAGCATCATCAGCAAACAGAGGGCCAACGGGAGACCGTATTGCCATGGAGACAATTTCGCCATGTCGCTGCCGATTTATGCAGACTGGAGGGGCACGGCACGCCCGTCATTACGAGGCATAAAGACGAATTTGTCCGACAACTGCTCATTGACTACTTAGCTGGTCCCGGCGATAAGCCCAATTCGAAATCCCTGCGATCGGCTTTTGCGCGCTCGCTAAAACTCAGCGAGGAAATCCATGATCTGAGCGATACCTTGCGTCAACATTTGATCGAACCCATGCCAACCCATGTCAAGGCGTTTCGGGATCGGCTAGACGATGTGCGCAAGCTTCGCGACCTGATCAAAACGCTGAAAGAACGAATCGGCCACGCCACCAAGACCGTAAATCAATACGCGTTAGTGAAGCGCGAGCGTAGCGCTGAGGTAAATTTGAAGGTGCTCAGGCACACCTACGACCTCGAAAAACAAGGTGAAACCCTTGATGCAGCTCTATCTGATGCAGAGAGGCTCGGCGACAGGATTGAATTCGCCAATATGGAACTGGGAAGAGCTGAGACCCAGGCGATAAATGCTCAGGAAGAGCGTGACCTCGCGATCGCTGAACTGCACAGTAATCCTGAGTATCGCAACCAGGAAGATCTGGCTGGAAACCTGAAGCGAATGGAGAGCACGCGAGATAATCGGCAGAAGGAGTTGCTCCTACACTTCACCTCGATGATGGCCGCTATCGCCTCATGTGCTTCTCATTTTCATGACGAATCGGATATCAAACTACTCAACCATGCCAGTCTCCAATCGACCGCATTGATTGAGATGCTTCAAGCAGGGACGTTACCGCCCGCTGGTTCGGTGCAATCCGTAACCCGATCTTTGAGCCTAGTGTACAGCTTGGTCCATGCTGCCTTGAATCAGGCAGAACAGGAGCTACAACTGGCCAAAGCCAGACATCAAGACGCTCTTACCAATTTGGATCGAGCCGACAGAGGCCTCACTGAACTCAATGACGACACTATCCGCCTGATAGGCGTATTGAAGAACGCTGGCATAGAGGCCGCTCCAGTATGTGACTTGGTCAGCATCGTAGATCCCGAGTGGCAGCCTGCTATTGAATCGTGGCTTGGACGTCACGTGGAGGCCCTGCTCATCGCTCCCGATCAGGAGCTACAGGCGATAAAGATCTACCGCAGCGGTATCGCGAGCGGCATCTACGGGGTCAAGCTAGCCCTTCCTTCCCGCATGCGAACATGGATTCCGGCTGATAACCAACTGTATGCCGCACAGCTTGTTCAAGGTGAGAATGTCGACGCCGTCCGTTACCTGCAGGGAGAGCTAGGACGGACTACGTTGGTCGAGACCAATGAACAGTTGCGTGCTGGCATAAAGGTTATTTCCAAGGAAGGGATGGCAAGTGCTGGCGGCGGGATTGAGCGTCGACGCCTGCGCGGCACTCATGAACTGCGTATCGGTCGCAACGATGCCTATGCCAGAAGGCAGCGGTCAACCCGCTATGTTCAGGATACCGCAGAGCAACTCCGCCAAACGAATGAGACAGTAAATCATCTGGCTTCTCCTCATAAGAAGCTCGCGCGATTCTCGGATGCTGCCGATGTTCAGGTTTTGATCGAGAGCCTGCTCCACGAGCTTTCGCGCGCAATGAATGAAACGACCATTCACCGGGCGGCCTTTGAAAACACCCTCACCGATACACTAATTGCGCTCACTCACAAAAAAGAAATAGCCATTACACGCCAGGCTGATGCAGATCGGGCTGTGCTGCAGTGTGTAGGAAACCTCGCGGGCTTAAGGACGAATCTGATCATCTGCCAGAAACAGATTCAGGAGCTTGAAGCATCCTTGGAATTCAAGCAGCTTGCCGAGCGCGAGTCACGGCAACACCCGCTCTACAGCGCAGATGAGGTAGAACGCTTACGTACTCGACTCGATGGCAAGTATGGGGATAGCTGGTCGATTAAGTTTGGCGAACTGGACCAAGCACTAAAGAACGCTATCGAATCCGCTGCAAACGCCCACCGCGATGCTTGGGTGTTATTCACCAGCTACGCAAACAACTACCACCTGCAAAACCATGATGTCACCAACGAAAACTGGATAGCTGCGTTCGAATTCATTTTCAAAGAGCGTCAGCGGCTAGAGGAACTCGAACTGGTGGAGCAGGAGCAGAAGGCGGAGCAGGCCTATGAGGCTGCGGTTAAGGTATTTCGTACGGATGTTGCGCAGACGCTGCTTTCTGGGTTCGACCAGCTTGATGAGCAGATCAAAACTCTGACCGCCGTTCTAGGAGCCGCCCCTCCCTTCACCAACGATGAACGCTACGAGTTCAAGTACAAGGTGGTCGAAGAACACAAGGATCTGTACGACTTCCTTGAGCGCGTGCGCGCCCATGGCGGCTCCGATGACGATTTGTTTGGCGGTCCAGGTGAAACTCCGGAAGCGTTCCGCATGCTGGTAGACGACGACATCAGCTCGACCCTGCTTGATGACACGAGCCCTCTGAATGACCATCGGCGCTTTTTCAGCTATGACGTCGAAGTTTTTCAACATGGCGCGTCTGTCGGGATGTTGAGCAACCGTTTTGGCAAAGCGTCGGGTGGCGAGCATCGCACCCCGCTGTATCTGATTTTCGGGGCGGCGTTGGCTGCCGCTTACGGAAGATCGAAAGGTAGTACCTCAGGCGGGGGCATCATGCTGCTAGACGAAGCATTCGACAAAATGGACCCACAAAACATCCGGGCGGCTGTTCGCTATCTCAACGGCCTTGGATTGCAGTTGATAATGGCAGGCCCTGAAACTGATCAAGCCAAGCTCTCATCGTTCCTGAACGTGTACTACGACATGTCTCGCTTCGGGACCAGGGACGTGAACCTGTCGAAAAATGTCGTGTTCGACAAAGCTCGAGAATTGCTTCACAGCGACAATTTCTACGCGCACCCGGATCTCCTGCAACAGGAAATCAATAGACTGGATGGCGCCGATGAGCCTCGCTAGGGAGACGCTGCTTCGCCTACTCACGCGTGGAGAACGTGCCAGATTGAGTGGCGGCTCACGCACGATCCGTGAAGACTTTAGCAAGCCGGAGTCGCTCTACTGGCGGCAAAAACTCCACGATCGAGACGCCCTGCATGCCCAGATGCGCTTAGCTGCAGCAGCGGGTGCAGTCAAACTCGAGTGGGCTCTCCAGGGAGGGGACGATCGTCCCTTGGATGCTGTGGTACTTCTTGATGTGGATCTGCTGGCCACCCATCTTGGGCGATCAACCAACATCGCCTCTGTCGCCAAGGCGCGCGAACAGTTATGCCAATGGAGCTCGAATGCCCGGGTGGAAGAGCTACTGATGCATTGGGCCGGCCTCAAACAGGTCAGATCCTTAGGCCCTGAATCCGCGAACGATTTTGCTGATGCACTGCGAGTTTTAGACGCAATGGCGGCATCCGCTGAAGATCAAGTAGTTCGCCAACTGAGCGTTCAACTGTTCAGAAACTCCAAACGCATTGAAGCCCTGCTCAAGCACTTGGACGTTTTGACCAGCGAGACTCTCAATTCTCGGGCTCGTCACTGGAGCGAGGTGTTAGGTGAAATTGGCCTCACCAAAGAGCCGCAACCGTTTCTGGTCGCTGGAAACGGATTTATCGAACTGGATGACGGGGTACAGTGCTCCATTGTTCGCCCTTTCATCGGCGTTGCGAACTCGGTCATCCGGAGCTATTCAGGTAGGCCTGAGTGGCTGTTGACCATAGAAAACCTCACGACGTTTCATCAGGCAGCCAAAGCGCTGCTTTCCAACCGGCCGGGACTTGTCATCTACACCGCCGGCATGCCTTCCCCGACTTGGGGCAAAGCGTATGTGAACATTCTTATGTCGCTTCCAGACTGCACACGCATTCTTCACTGGGGCGATCATGACGAGGGGGGATTTCGCATCGCTGCGCGTGTTGCTTACTTCGCTGCGACCACAGCGCACCGTCTTGAACCCTGGTGCATGGACGCGAATAAGTGGAGCGTTCAAGGCGATGAGGCCGAGGCAGAACAGCATCGATCAATGACCAGAAGCGCCATACGAGCCGGCTGGGAAGAACTGGCATCTAAGCTCCAAGCAATAATCTTAGAACAGGAAGCTTTGCCTATTAGTTTGCCGTGATTAGAGATTGACGATAAGGGGTCAATTCGACATAGCCACCAACACTGTTGCGTCAAGCAGGATCGCAAAGCCACAGATGGCGTAACATTATAGGGTTGTCTTGGCCTGGTAATATAGGCGCAGAGCGTAGATGGCCAGTTTGGATGATGGGGCGTGTATTAGCACATCCTGCGGGGGACACCTGTATTGGCCAGTCCCGTAAAGCTAACCGTTCGCCATTGGTTTGTTTGGGAGGTCCTGACAGCTGTCGCGCGAAATGAGTAGTGAGTGCCGAAACTGGATGGCGATCCTTAATCGAGAATACATAGGCCACCATATGTGCATGGGGCATGCGCCAAGCGTAGCGGCCATCTAGGAATCGCTGGATGCCTTCATTACCATATTGGGTAAGCCGACGGCCGAGATGCAGCACCTTACATTCGAAGAAAAGTGCGTCGTGGCGTCCATCGCTAATACCTTGGCGCGGTTGAGCTGGATATATCGTGATGTCTGGTGTCTTATCGATCGAAGCTCCGAGACAATCGGCGAGCTTGGCGTCTCGAACAGGAACGCCGAACAGCTCGGCCGTGAAGCCTGGCACAGTACCCCGGGTACGAATATCAACCAGGACATCTAATAAGCGGTCCGTAATGCGATCCTCATCACGTGTGACCAACACAGTCTGATGGTTAACCAGCAGAGTGCGCCACGCCTCGCGGATCGCATGCTCAACAACGGCTATAACTCTATCATTCCATGGCGCGAAAGCATCGTGTTTTGCTGGCACCCTTCCTAGGCTGGTGAACGTCACGGTGATGATACCCCAGTCTGACCACGTATAAAGGGCGCGTCGCCCGTCCCTGGCATTTCTCCTGACTGCAACCAATCCAGTGTTAGGCTGCGCGCTTCGGTCAGAGTCCAGTAGCGCATCTGATCAAGCTGCCCAAAAACGGTTCTGTCTTTGAGCTTGATCTGTATGCGCGAACTCCAGTAGCTATCCGCAAACGTTACGAGATGCGCTAAATCATGAACCACTACACCTTCATGTGGTGAGTTTTCAGGTGCGCCGACCTCGATAAAGACCCATCCATCAATCGGCCGGGCTTGCAGCTCTGATACCCCCGCTTGGTCTGAATCTACGAAGGGATGAATGAGCTTCGCTACGGTATCGACGAACTGCTGACGAGTAGCTGCGCACGTAGGTGTAGTAGCTTGCTTAGATACATCTGTGAACGGCAGATCCATCTTTAGCGTGTCGCGCACTAGCTGCCGATCCGCCGTACTTAATCCGTGTAGATCGAAAACTAACTCGTCCAGTTCCTGCCACTTCACGCAGCGGTTACGCAACTTTCCAGCGACCACGCGCAATTTCTGCCATTGTTCAACAGTTAATGTTTCTTCCCTAACTAAAGGAAAGTCCAAAAGGTCCTTTTGCAAAGATGAGTCGCGCTCGACGCCAAATTTGGGGCTGGTAAGCAACTGGTGATACAGGAATAGATCACTGTAAGATACGACATATATAAGATCGATCAGCCCATTTAGCTCGGGCTTACCAAGAGCAGACAACCCAATAAAACTTTCTCTATAGGCTGCGTCTGTAGCTGAAAATAGCGCACCACGAAATTCACGTTCAGGTTTAGGTGATTCGCGCAGCAGTAGCAATGGTCCTCGGTAGATTTCGGGCGTACGCGGCCACTGCAGCTTGGGCAGTTCAAAGTAACGATCTTGCTCGCCTGCAGTTCTTGACCCAGGGGCCACCACAAAAGTCATGTCATGTTGCACATCGAGCAGTCCAACTAAATGACTTGCGTCAGTTTGACGCTTTTCCTCCTTTCCAGTCTGGTAGCCGCTGTTGAAGCTGCCGCCATGTTTGGCCACCTGCTCGCCCAACGACTGTGCTGTTTCACTTCGCATGCGATGAAGTAAATCTAGCCCTAAGCGTCCTCCTTTATAAAGCGCTTTGAAAGCTTGTGGGTCGTTGCAAACCTGGAACAAGGACACAGGGATTGCTGAGTTAGGATCTATTCGGAAAACACCCTCTTGGGAAAGTCGAGGTTCATGGCGGGGGCTGATGAAGAAGAAACCGTCCAGCGGATCTGGCGTTTCATTGGTTGCGACCATTAAAGCAAACTGTGCGTCATTCTTAGGCCAAATTTTCTGATCCTGACGTAGTGCTGCGAAGTTCATAACGCCCGTCACTCGAAGATTTTCAAAGACGTGGCGACGTAGTTCGAATGAGTCACCTTGAAAGAGAAAGCGTCCATGCACTGCAAAGCCAATAGCCCCTGCAGGTTTCGCCCACGACGAAGCTGCAAGTAGGAAGGCGATATCTGGTGATCCATAGCGTGCAACCATGTCCGAAGCGGTGACGGGTGTTGATTGGTTCGGTTTCGCGAGTAGTTTACGCAACGTTCGATTTAGCGCACCGGCCCGATCGTCCTTAAAGGCATTCCAAGGTGGATTTCCGACCACGATATCGTAAAGCCCCGCATGACGATGTAGCACTTCGCTCGACAAACTTCCCAGCTTCATGTCGTGCGGAGAGTCGTAAGGCACTTTGGCCGGATCGAGTGAGCTCTCATCAACAGGATGCAGGATTGAGCCTACTAGCTTTTTGAACTTAAGCTCTGACAACGGGCGAGGGTCTGGATCGAGCTCGAGCGCACACAGATAAAGGCTCAAGGCCGTAATATTCAGTGCATCGTGGTTAACGTCGAGGCCAGTGATCTGCTCCATTAATATTAGGCGTATCTCCGTCCGACAAGGACGTTTGCCTGATGCTCGCCAACGCTCAGCTATAAGTCGTTTGAATGCCAAAACGAGGAACACTCCGCCGCCAACAGAAGGGTCGAGCACTCGAGCACGATCGGGCGTAGTGCTACTTACCGCGCTAAAAGCTCCATCAACCACGATCTCAGCAAGTTTGCGTGGGGTGAAGTGAATGCTGGTCTCCCTCGCTAGCTCCGGAATAAATTGGTGGGCGAAGTCCTCGTATACTTGGCTTAATACATCTACTGGCACGTGCCTAAAGTAAATACCACCCCATTGGAGTGGCAACTGCCCATGAACCGCCTTGCATTGGATGTTGGTCAAATGCCAGCAGATAGTTTCCGCACCAGCGTCAAGCAGTTGTCGAAGCCCTATATACTTATCTACGGCGTCATGTGAATCTGTCAGGCTTAGCAAATCCCCATTGAATGTTTTGTCCAGCCAGGTGCAAGTCTCAATCAACGCATCGAGATTGCTAAACACCATACTGAGATCACTTGTTCTATGGCTGATGCAAGGCAGTTCAGCTTCACTGACAATGTGTCTGTCGACCAGAAACCTGAAGAACAATGCGCGGCCTACTAGCGAAAGCACCTGTTGGACGGTAAGCAAAGGAGCGCAACGATGAATATCACGGGCAGCGTCGGTCAATAGGCGGAACAATAAGCCGTCCAGCCAAAGTCCCGCTGCCTTGCGGGATTTGCGTGTGCTGGCTGTCGATGTGATGTCTGTAGAGCTACCACTGAGAATGCCGCGGAATTTGGCGTAGCCACCCTCTTCCGTATCAGATAACACTGGGACGGGAAGTACCTCATCCATCAAGATTGGATATACCACAACCTTTCCTGGCTCAACCACAGCTAAATAACGAGCATCGGCTCGGCAGGCTAGTACGCGCACCAGTTGCGACAGTTCGGCGGTGTTTGCCCGCTCACTACCTAACGTATCATGCCTAACGACATAGATAAGAGGTACGCCCCCCGACTCAACGACCGCATCTGGGAGCAACTCCTGATTATCACCGCTAGGGAGCAGATCTAAATAACGCACGTGACGTGGACCGGAGATTCCGCCGAGATCGACAGTGCTTTCCGATGTGACGCCTGCCTTGGCGAGCCAGTCCTGTAGGTTATCCATATTTGTGCGCTTTCGGTTGATATGTGGTGAATTTTGACCGATCCACGCTAAGGGGCCCAAACTCCAACTCACGCTGCTGCTCGTGGATGCCGTCCAACTCAGCGCAGTGGCTGCTTACCAAACTAATAATTTTATCCAGATCAACGATCATACCTGCGCCCAGTTGGCATTGCTCATCTACCAACAAAGCTTCAAGAGATTGAGATTCGCTACTCAGGAAGAGCTGCGAGGCCGCCATGGCGCGGGGGCCTGAAAGAGCTTGTTGAATAGAAGAAACCCATTGTGCAATCGCTTCCTTTCGAAGCCCCATACGTTCCATTTCGCAGAGGACCGCGACGACTAATAGGTCATAGCGCGTGTACTCGCTAGCGACTCGCTCCCTGGCTGGGCGTTTAGCGAACTCTGGCAGGTTTTTGAGCAAATTGCGCAGCCGATGTCGGTCGACGCGACCAACGACCGCCAAATCGGCAAATGTAATTCGGGAAGATAGCATTTGCGTAGAATAGGCGCAGAGCTGCGTGTAATCAACGCAAGTCTGCGTTAATACTACGCAGATGGCGTTTCGCCAGATACTCTTCGGTTCCGCCTCGCCACTGCGGCAGTAGTTTTTTCCACTGCCTAAGGCAAAGGCTTTCATTCACCCCAGTCCTCAATCCTAACCGCGGGGATGCCTACCTTGGGACGGATGCCGCCCGAAAAAATGCACGAGGCCTGGGCTACCATGGAACCTGATATCTCATCGGATAGAGCAGGCAAAGAAGAACGGCTGCCTTGTGATCACCGCGACCGCACTTCTCAGCTCGCAAAGTCACCGAAATTTGCAGCGTACAGGGCTAGCGACATCACACGCTCAAGCGCTATATCGTCTGGTAAATAGATGAACTCGGCTCTTCACCGGCAGCAGACTGGCTTGGAGCGTACTGGAAAGCATGATTTACATAGACTTGACCGATACCACTTCTACATACCGGAATTTTTTCCTGGCTGCTTTGGTGGCTTCCTGCTCTGCCAGCAGCGTACTCAGAGTATCGGCTTCATGGACGATCTCAAGCGTCCTGCCTTCAAACTCATTGCTCACCCGGAGAATCACCAGAAGCCTCGGGATAAAGGTTTTGGAGACCTTCTTTTTCGCCACTTTTGATACGGGTACGGTAGCAACGTCCGGCTGGATTTCCTCCTCGGGGAGGGTGCTCACCGGCGCAGTTATTTCTGCGTCGCCGAACAACGCTTGGCGCATCTCTTCTTCGGTCCATTCTACGGTCATGCTGCTTCTCAAGGGCCTGGTCATTAAACCAGCACAATTCTAACAGCTAGTTTTGGTGAGGCACTATCCAGCACCAGAATGTGTCCTGAGCACTACTCTCCGGTGGAGAACAAGGCTAGTCAATTCGTATCGATACTTCCCAAATATCAAATGATCAGATCCAGCGAATCGAGTGACAGATTACAGGTTGATTCGGCAGAACCATTTCAGTACCTGCAAGGGGCAGCGGGCGTTAGATAGTGCTTATAGTTGACGTAGGCGCATAATCGCATCGGTGATGGCTTGTGCATTCTTGTCCAGCGTTTGCATGGCCCCCATCGCGTTAGCGGCGACACTTTCTACTCCATTCTCTGAGATCCATTTGGTCACCTCTTCAAGGGCCGCTGCTAGGGCGTGCTGGTTGTGCAGAAGCAGTGTGAGAGCGTCCGCTGTGGTTATGTTGGCTTCAGAGTTATCTGGCATTGGCCATCATCCTTGAGTAACTGGTGTTGGAAGACTAGCTGAACATGCCGCTGGCTGGATCCACTTCTCCAGATCCGCTGACACCTGGGTATTTGCACCGACTTGACGACTCATTTGCAATTGGCCTAACCAGCCATTTGCAGCGGATTTGCGCCCCCCCCCAGCAACCATGATCTGCAGTGAAAGCGCAAAAGCGGTTGCGGCAATCCATTTGAGGTATCTATCGAGGCATGACGGCGTCGTTTTCTGGCTTGCAGCGCGGCGACTAAATCAAGGCAAGATCCACTGGCCAGGCATTCGACATGGCTCGGGCAATTGCTGCCGCATCAGTGGACGCCGGTCTGAATTACGAAAGGTGAGTTGGGCGGACGCTTACCGCGTGCAGACCTTGCAACCTGGATCAATCCTAGCCAAAAATGAGTAGTCGCGAGACTACCAATACCCCATCAAACAAGGATTAAGGTCAGTATGGATTACGCATCATGGTCGGAGAAAATGATCACCAAGCTAGTAAGCAAGGGCTTGGAAGAGGAATGGGTTCGCAAATCTTTTGAGGGCGGCGACGCTGAGATCCGTGCAGCATATGAAAATCAAGAGCTGAACTCTGCAGGTGCAGTCTTCGTAAAGAAGCTTGAGAAATATGATCTCGACCTGGAGCTGGCCTGGCAACGCGGCCAAGGACGATTGGATAGCGATCTTGCAGCTTCCTACCAAATTCCTAAGGAGGAGGCGAGGCAACGTTTTATCCAGGGCTCGATGAAAAAAACGAAAATCCTGGGCTGGTTTCGCGGTGAAGACGTAGACCTCAGCGCCTCTTTGAATTTCTGACTGCTCTTATGTGGCGTGCGCTCTTCGGGTGTAAGCGGGCGGCGAACACACCTACCGAACTCCAGCATTAAGGGCGATGGTGTCCGCGTATTCATAAGCGGACGCGATTGCCCTTATCGCCAGGATTTCCATGCGCCAACGAAGCTCTTATCCCAAACCATTCAAAGCCCAGGTCGTCCAGGAATGCCTGCAACCTGGGGCGACAATTTCTAGCGTAGCCATCCATCACGGCATCAACGCCAACGTGATCCGCAAGTGGCTACCGACTTACCGAGATCAATCGCCTGCAACTTTGCCGGCTTTCGTTCCGGTTAAAGCAGTACCAAGGCGAGCAACAGAAGAGATGGTGATCATCTCGCTGCCTTTGGGTGATAAATCCATCACCGTAAAGTGGCCAGCCTCGGATCCGGACGGCTGCGCGTGTTTCGTTCGTGGCCTGGCCCAATGATTCGCGTCGATGCCATCTGGCTCGCCACCGAGCCCATGGACATGCGCGCCGGCACTGAGACTGCATTGGCCAGAGTGGTCATGGTGTTCGGTGCGGCGAAGCCGCACTGCGCTTACCTCTTTGCCAACCGCCGGGCCAACCGCATGAAAGTCCTGATGCACGACGGCGTCGGTATCTGGCTGGCGGCGCGGCGGTTGAACCAAGGTAAGTTTCATTGGCCAGGCATCCATCGTGGAACGGAGGTCGAACTCGACCCCGAACAACTCCAGGCGCTGGTACTTGGATTACCCTGGCAACGAGTCGGTGCGGGCGGCGCAATTACATTGCTTTAAATGCTGCCTTTTAGCTGAAGCAGTCGGGCTGCTTTGGTAAAATCCACACCATGACTTCCTTGCCCGATCTCGACCAAATGACCCCCGAACAACTGCGCACGCTGGCTGCGCAGTTGATGTCCAAGGTCGACACCCAGAGCCGAAAGATCCATCGCGATGAAACGATCATCGAGCAGCTCACTCACGAAATCGCCATCCTTAAACGCCACAAGTTCGCCAAGCGCAGCGAACAGATCAGTCCGGCGCAAGGCAGCTTGCTCGATGACCTGCTCAATACCGACCTAGAAGCCATCGAGGCCGAGTTAAAAGCACTTCATCCCGCTCCCGCACAGGCAGAACCACGCCAGCAACCCAAGCGTGCGCCGTTGCCGTCGCAGTTCCCGCGCACTGTGATCCATCACGAGCCGGACAATACTCAGTGTGCTTGCGGCTGCCAGCTTCAGCGCATCGGTGAAGACGTCAGCGAGAAACTGGACTACACGCCGGGCGTGTTCACCGTCGAACAGCATGTGCGTGGGAAATGGGCCTGCCGGCAGTGCGAAACGCTGATCCAGGCGCCGGTACCCCCGCAGGTGATCGACAAGGGCATCCCCACCGCCGGCCTGCTGGCGCACGTGATGGTGGCCAAATTCGCCGATCACCTGCCGCTTTATCGACAGGAAAAGATCTTCGGCCGTGCCGGCCTGGCAATACCACGTTCGACCCTGGCGCAGTGGGTGGGCCAAACCGGCGTACAGCTTCAGCCGCTGGTCGATGCGATGCGCGAAGTGGTACTGGCCCAGCGCGTGGTTCACGCCGATGAAACGCCGGTACAAATGCTCGCGCCCGGCGAGAAGAAAACCCACCGCGCTTATGTCTGGGCCTACAGCACTACGCCATTCTCGGCCCTCAAGGCCGTGGTCTACGACTTCAGCCCCAGCCGTGCCGGTGAACATGCGCGTAACTTCTTGGGCACCTGGAACGGGAAGCTGGTCTGTGATGACTTTGCCGGCTACAAGGCCAGCTTTGAGCTGGGCATCACCGAGATCGGCTGCATGGCCCATGCACGCCGTAAGTTCTTTGACTTGCATGTAGCCAATAAAAGCCAATTGGCGGAGCAGGCGCTTCACTCGATTGGCGGGCTTTACGAAGTCGAGCGACACGCCAGGGAAATGAGCGACGAAGACCGTTGGCGATTACGCCAGGAAACAGCAGTGCCCATCGCTGAAAAGCTACATGAGTGGATGCTGGCCCAGCGTGAACTTGTGCCCGAGGGGTCGGCTACAGCGAAGGCTCTGGATTACAGTCTCAAACGCTGGGTAGCGCTGACGCGCTACCTGGCAGATGGTGCTGTGCCCATCGACAACAACCAGATCGAGAACTTGATCCGGCCGTGGGCGCTTGGGCGGTCGAACTGGTTGTTTGCAGGGTCGCTGCGCAGCGGCAAGCGGGCGGCCGCGATCATGAGCCTAATCCAGTCGGCGCGCATCAACGGGCATGATCCGTATGCTTATCTCAAGGATGTGCTGACGCGGCTGCCGACGCAGCGGGCCAGCAAGATCGGGCTGCTGCTGCCGCATCAGTGGGTGCCAGTTTAGTTATTAAAGGCGTGATGCCTTGACGGATACGTTGATCGGCAAGACCGCTGAACATGAGACGGTTTCGCCCCAAAACGCGGTTTGGGACTATGCAGTTAAACCCATCGACTAATGAACTGGAGAACAAAATGGTGTACTCGGATGAGGGCTATTTCCTTCGAGCATTGAAACGCAACGATTTTGAGCTGATCCACCTTTACGAAAAGTCGAATCGAAACCATCTGCGTCCTTGGGAACCCTTGAGGGACGAGCAGTTTTTCACCATTGAGAGCGCCGCTGACAGGGTCACGCGCCAGGTTGAGAGCATGGAGGCCGGTAATTCATTTTATTTTCTCATGCTGGAATCTCAGGGCGAAAAGGTACTAGGCCGGTGTAGCTACACAAATATCGTCAGGGGAGTGTTCCAGGCATGTAATCTCGGCTTTTCGCTAGCTGAAAGTTTCCAAGGCCAAGGCTTAATGAAACGGATGCTCAAAGTTACCAACCGCTACTGCTTTGAGCAAATGGGCCTACACCGAATCATGGCCAATCATTTGCCGAGCAATGTGCGAAGTGAACGAGTTTTGGAGGCACTGGGTTTTGAAAAAGAGGGATATGCGCGAGACTATTTGAAAATTGCTGGCGTCTGGGAAGACCATGTCTTGAGGTCGCTGGTTAGCCCTCATGGCCCGCAAGCTCAATAAAGCAAGCCGCCATGCATGTTGACTCAATTCCGCAAGGCGGGATGTCCAGACGCTTACCTTCGGGTCGCACCGCACCTTATCCATTAAAACAATGAGCTGATGGCCCTGATCCAAGCGAGAGGTGTTCCGGCACCCGCCCTAGAGCTCAACGGCCAGTTTGAAATCCTGCACATAGCTATAGCGGACGCTACAAAAACACGCCCATGCACCCTCAGGAATTGGGCAGTAGAGGAAGCCAGTCTATCACTTTGCCTTTCCACTCGACTTGACCATGCCCCCACAAAAGGGGGAGCGAAGCTTTGGGAATCGAATGCCCGAAGGCATGAGTCAGCCCAAGACCGTGCATACCAAGCGAAGAGCGATCAAGTCGCTCCTCCGACCACATGTTCCACTTCTTGTTTTGAATCTGAAGGTTAAGGTAGCTCTCCAACAGCTGCCTTCCAATTCGGCGACAAAACTCGAGAGCTTCGCTTTGCTGCATCGGTGTAAGGGAGCTTAAGCAGGTTTCGAAGTGAGGGGTGAGGTCACCATATGCAGGCCCGGATGCTCGCAATGCTCCAATGTTGAAACCGGGATCAGCAATCTGCTCCAGCAAGCGTTGAGTGGCTACCGGAACAACACTTCCGCAGTAGATAGTGATGTTCGCGAGACCTTCATCAACCAGATATCGACGCACCATCGCTTGGCCGTAATCAGTACCGACTCCATACACAAGTGTGAGATCAGCCTGCTTGAGGAGGCCTGGATTTGTAAGAGCTTTAGTTTTGGGCCGCTCTGAGCGCCGTCCCAACAAACTTTCAAAGACGCCAACCGCTTCGGTACCACTCCACAAGCCATCTTCGACCATCACCACCGATTCAGTCGGGTAGCGCTCGATAGCATCGGCTGGAGACCGAAGGATCTCCAGACTTCCAAGGCGTTTCGTGAGCAGATTGGCAATCACTTCACCGCTCTTCACACCACGCTCGTCTTGATTAAAAGCAGCGATTTTTGCGTCTTTCAGCGGTGAGGTGATGAAGCGCTCACCAAGCTCGGGCGCGGTAATCAAGGTCGCATTCGCTAAGATTGCGTCAGCAATCCAATGAAAATGTCCAAGTCGGCCAAACTGGTTCCTCCATGTCGAAATCGTCTCGAAATCGATCGGAGAATGAACCCAGGGACCAAGAATGCTAGATGCCGCAGTTTGTACCGACAGCCCACACGAAGCCAACCGGGCTGCAAGTTGGGGCTTGATCTGACTTCCAGATTTAAGCGGACGACTCAATTCACTGGCATTGTAGAACTCAAAATCAACCTGCTGGGTTTTGAGGAAGCTGCGAAGCTTCAGTAAGCGCTCTACATCGTGGGTTGCGCAAACGAGATACCCCTGCTGTGAGCCTGAAGGCTTCTTTTCACGCAACACCTTCATGATTGAAAAATGGAATTCGCAAGGGTCGTTCTCGACGTCCACATCGATGTCGATCCGCTGGATGAAGCGCTCCGCAGCCACTGGATGAGCAAACTTCTGAATGATTTCTGAAACGCTTTGCGTATGCCTGGTTTCAGACAAAATCAGCAATGGCCGCATACAATGTCAATCCGCAGACTTCTGATAAATTTCGAGCAGTAAGCCTGCAGGAACACGGATTTCTTTCAAATCGCCGAGAGACATCCGATCAATGGCCTGATGCATAAGATTGCGGAGATCCTGCAGATCTTTTGCAGCAGAAGACAAGGAGGCTACCACGTTGACGGCTGGCTCCGCTCGTTTAGAAGGCAGGGATTCGGATTGTTTATTAGCTTTGTAAGAGCTCTGAGAAGTCCTAGAGCATACAAGACTCGCCATGGCGTAAGCTCGATCTGACCCAATACCAGCCTGCTCAAGCTCTTGCACAAGACGAGCTCTTACCAGTTCAGTGCGTTTTATCTCCCAAGTCTTAAGGAGGTTCACCGAGGTGAGACGCGCATGGTGGCGCAATACTGAAATCCACCTCGGATAAAAATTCGGATGTTGAAGGGCTTCGA
This sequence comes from Pseudomonas lactucae, assembly GCF_016937615.1. Taxonomy (GTDB): domain Bacteria; phylum Pseudomonadota; class Gammaproteobacteria; order Pseudomonadales; family Pseudomonadaceae; genus Aquipseudomonas; species Aquipseudomonas lactucae. Next base: position 66,461 of record NZ_JAFHKI010000067.1, read on the forward strand.
GCAACTGAGTCCTCAGCTCTTCACCTTCTTGGGCGCAGGCGTAATCCTGAGCGAGTAATCTGTACTCTTCAGAAGTCATTTTTTTGAGCCGCTTAATGCTTGGCGCTAACGACTCTGGTGTGCAGACGAAAATGCGATCGGAGCTGACATCAACGCCCACAACGCAGTCAATGTTGGGATTTGAGAAACCATCCCAGACGCCGGGGCCCACGTCAGTCAGCGGGCTGGGCGACTGATATGTTGCGCCTTGATCCGACACTCTCAATCGATACAGGGTATCGGAGCTCAGCGAATCGACATACTCCACGATTTCGGAAAGCTCATTGCCAACCAAGCTTTTAAGCCCTCCCAAAGATTTTATGGTCTTAGGTGCGATAGCTCTTTTAACAAATTGGCCCAACTCCGCCCCTATGATGTCAGGGCCGTGCTTTGCAGCAGCGGTGACCAAGGCGGTACGGATATAGGCAATTTCGTTAGCAGCTAAACGAGATGGCATGAGTTTTATTTTTCCTAACGAGGTTCATCTCAGGCAAAATTGCCTGAGATGAACAATAAATAATCGTCGGATTAGAATCAGCGTGTCGAAGTCCGAGCTTCGGCAAGGAAGGCCAGAGATCCTTCATGTGCTTAACTGGAGAAATACCTACCAGCTCTGCTTCAAGCAGATAAAAGCGTGCCCCATTCGGTCGCTCTTGGTCGAGGCTGTGGACTCCAAGAGAAGGTACCGTCGCAAATGGTTGCCAGCTCCCCGAACGATTAAAAGCGATAATGCTAACCGTCCTCTGCCCGAATGCTTGACGTCTAGCTAGCACGTTCATTCGTGGGGTTTGTTAATTCTGTACGCAAGACGATGCTTTGTCAAACCCCCTGACCAGCAGAACCCATCAGAGACATGAAGCACGTCTCGTAGTGGAAAGTGCGGATGTACGGGTGCAATCGTTACCTTCAAACTGTTTCTAAATGAAAGCTTGGCGAACAGGGGGCGTCCATGTACGTCCTGCGAACTCACCTTCCGAAGTCCAGCATTAAGGGCAATGGTGATCGCGAATTTCAAGCGAACGCAATGACCCTTAACTCTGACCAACCCCTACTCTGACTCACCGTCAACCTCACGAGCTTCCAAGTCCTCTGGACGCCCCAAGACAATCGCAGAAAACAGGGTGGTGAAAAGAGCATCTCCCCTCCCTTATGAGAGGAAGTACCTTTCTGAAGGTTTCGACGAGCCTCTTCCAAGGTAGTCGCGATTGGAAATTGATGTAGGTTGGCCTGCGACCCAGACCAGCGATCTGGTGATGTCGCTCCCTCGTAACAGAAGACTCGGAAAATGACTGAAGTAGAAAACCGTGGTCACATCTTCATCTCCTACGCATGGGGTAACGGATTTGAGAACAAAGAGTAGGTACGCCAACGTGTCCTTACCCAAATCTGATAAAAGCGTACAGTCAGTTCTATGAGCAGCTCGTGGGCATTTTTTCTCCCGGTCCCAATCCTGGAGACTCTCAGCGAGAGGCGCTTTGGATAGATAGCTCAAAGCGAACGCTGTAATGATCTCATCGTACCCTGTCACGAGGGACGCGGTACGTTGAGCCAACGTCAATGAAGCGTCGAGCACGGTAGCGAGGATCCTATGTCACAACAGCTTCTACTGGTTGAATACCCCTGCGATGAAATGGGGCGCATGTACGAACCAGAGACCAATCTTATTCAAATGGCTTCTATCGATACCGATATGGTCAGCTTCTTTGATCACGACGAACTGTTCGAGGAAAGCGTTCTTTTTGAAGACCAATCATTCGAAGACTTCACTCGCATCAAGCGTTTGAAGGAGGACCGAATCGGTTTGGCCTTGGAGCGTATTGCGGCCAAACTGATGCAAGTCCTCGATTCAGAGCGTGTCGAAAATCTCAAAACTCTGCAAACCGAAGCTGAGGTTTCCACCTTGATGGGCGAGCTTCAAGCTATTACTGGGGCCTACCATCTGATCAAGCTTAAGCGGGACAGTTTTGCAGCCTCCTCCTCAACCGTTGTGATGCTGGGGTAAATCGTATGAGCGAAAATCCAGGCAAAGACGGTGAAATGCGTTTTGCAATCTTGGTTGCAGGCGCTTCAATCCGCAACAATGGACTCGACTTCACTCGGCATTCCGTAACCAACCAGCCGGATCTGGGCGTCGATTACAGCTTGCAAGGAAAGGCAGAGACTCTGATCTCGTTTTGTGAGACGGGGGTCGGGACGAGCTTGCCCTTACTAAGAGAAACGCTTGGTGACCTTACTAGGGTCGTCGAAGGCAGGGTTGATGTGAAAACGACCCAGAACAAACTGACGAGCGTTGTGGTGGACAAATTCGTTTCCGATGTGAAGAAACATCCGAACACTGACGTGCATGTCCTGGCGGGAGGGAGTGAATTAACAAAGGCAGGTCAGCGTAAATGGGATGCGCATCAGGCTACGTTAAGCACTGACAAAAAGGCGCTTGTCTATCTCCCCAATGAAGCCGTCGCGCGGCTTGCAAACGAATATAAACCAGAAATTCTCAGCGCATTGAAAGGCCCACTTGGGATAGAGCAGCAGTCACCGCCTGAAAATGATGCCTAACCGCCATCCTGCAACCGAGTTGCTGACGTTGAGATATGAATGTCATTGGTAGCGCTTATGACCGATTGCTGACTTTCACGAAGGGCGGCAAGCCACTAAGATCTAACACACGGAAGGGACGCGGTTTTTCACCATGAGCGTGTTGAACAGCGCTATCGGCCTGCAGGAACCGTACAAAGTCAAAAGTTCTTTGGGAAAGAGAGGATGCGGAGCGGATGACGTCGAAAGGCTAGGAGACTGTGCTTGTTGCCACTGGGGTCAACGATTTGAAGAACAAAGCGTGCGAGTTTGATGAGCCATGAGGCTTTAGGCCATGCTGTAAGAGGACGCTGAACAGTGCCTCGTGCAAGTGCCCGCCGGGCTTAGCGGTTGAAGTCAGCAACAATAGTTTCCGTATACACCTGCTCTGCCATTTCTTGGCTCCATTGCTTTTGTGGGATCTTGGACAACCAGAATAACCGACCGTTACAGGAGTCGAGTGTCTGAAAATTTCCCCATTAATACTCAAGGTAGTCAATGCGTGCCGATATATTTCTCGAGGCTTTGCCCGCGCTAAGCGCATCTGAAGCTCCTCCAAGCACTTCTGTCTGTCTCTGGCTTGAGCGTACCCATGCTAGACCCTCGAAAATTCAGCAGGCCCGGCATCGGGTCAAGCAACCTTAATTTTGGTGATCCGCTTGCCAAGGTTCGCGGCGTACAAGTGGTGTTTTGGCACGGAGGCCTAGCCAAAAACCACAGCCCCAACACTGTTCCTCTGGCGCAGGTGATTCTGAGAACACTGCATTCAGACAACGTCTTCGGGGCCAAGAGCACCATAGATGCCGCAATCTCTCACCTAGGAAGTCTCAGGCCGGGAAGCGTGTGGAAAAACGGCAGACTGATCGGCGAGATCGGGATGCAGACATTGGCACCGACAGTAGTCGACTTCAATCCTGGTCAATGGAGATGGGTGAGCGCTGAGTCAGCAGGGTTGCTTGAGTCCTATTTGCACCCATTCTCGGCAACGCTGGGTAGCAGTTGGCTCATTGAGATGAGGACCGAAGGGGATAAAACCATCTTGGTGCCATGCCTGGAGTTCTTCACCCGCTGCTATGGGCGAAGCTCAGAGACAACCTGGCTGCTCGCGACCTATGGCCTCCAGAAGCTTCAGAGCGAGTATCTGTACGGATATGACTCCGACCCCAAAGCATGGGTGCTCAAGCTTAAGCCCGGAGTCTCGGAGCGTGAAGCGCCGTTTCTTGCGCACGCAATGTTCGACGAGTACACCTATGACCTATGCAAACGCCTGCACAAGGGGCTACAGGCCGAGTTTAAACCCGGTAAAAAAGCGTTCATTCAAGTCGAGCCATGGTTCAGGGGGTTGGCGGACATTGAAGGCCGCGGTTACTGGATAACCGCCGACACCTTTCTTCTGCTCAATGTCGACGGTATGAGCCATCCGCAAGGACGTCCGATCATCGTTGAGCGTCAGCACTACGCCACCGAGGACGGAACCGAAACCGGGGCCAGTGGACGTTCCTATACTCAAAATCCGCCGCCTGGCTCATCGAACGTCGTAGTCTCCCTTACAGACACAGAAGCGCCCAACAGCGACTCCTCGCGAGTGGTACATAACCCTCCGTTCAGAACGCTTGGCCCCAAGCAAAAAATCACCAGAAGAAAGCTCGTCGTCTCGGGGCGACCAGGTAACGCTATACCCGGAAGTGACCGAAATATGCTTGCTCCTGGGGATGCTCGAAGCAACGGCAGAGGCGGCGGAAAAGCCGAGTTTGTATCCCCGGAAGCAGCACCTAAAGGCAGCCTCGCCCAGATATGGCAAACCTGCATTCACCTGGCCGAGACACTTGGGGGTTATATCACTGAGGTCGGCTGGTATACGAAGGATGCTGGTTTTCAGACAGAGGGAGTCCCCAGATATGAGTACGTCCAGTCCGTAACACCCGGAAAAGACGGTGCCTTCAAGCGGGCACCTAAACGAGTTTTCATCATCCGAATGACTGTGGCTGGCAGGCACATCTACATCCTGGAGCTCTTTCGCAAACCACGAAGCTCTACCGTCGACGGCGTCACCACGCATACCGAAGACAGTTATCGAGGAATGATGGTTGAGCTTCCTTCCCGAAAGCTTGATGTGGATATCGAGCTAGGTGTGATATTCAAAAATATTCTCAGGAACGACGGTCGAATCAAGAAAACGACCATGTCCAATCATCCTCATGTGACCTTCATTCATAAACCTCGCGAACCTGAGCCGGGGCCGTTCAGAAAGGTGATACTCAATAATCTGAACGCCCTGATTGGCTCCGGATAACGGTTGATAAGCTCAATCGACCTGAGCAGTCGACGGCAGCGGAATCCAGTACTCCTTGTCTTTTAACATCACAAGCAGCCCTTTCCTTTCGGGGTCACTGGTCAGAGCCATACCTTTCGTGCTAACCCTGGCCACCCCATGAAAGTAACCCAAGGCAGCTGCCGGCCAGCGATCGAGCACATCGACGCCATTGGCCGCCTCGCTCATCAACGATTTGAGCACCTGCTCGGAGCGCTTGCGTCTAAGTTTGATGGCATCCCTATTGTCCTTGGGAAACTCGATCGACAGCTCAAACGACGTGTTCAGAAAACTGATGAAACTTGCTAAGGAAGCTGCCACTCCAGGCGTTTCAGCCAGCAGCGATCTCAAGGATTCAGAGGAAGGCATTGCGCGACCGGCCGCCTCGCTTACCAGCACAAGGTTCGCGGCGCTTCGCATTGCCATGCGGACCGATCTCAACGAGTTCGCTCGTTTGTTGGGCTTCGATTCGAGGCGTACACGATATGCCTCAAGAACCTTCTGCCCAATTTCTGACGCGACGGAAGCCACAATAGCTTCAATTCGACGTGTTTCGGTGACGTCCTCCTTGAGCGTCTCATCAACTCGCATCCCGCGCTCTTCAGTCAACCACCGAAACGGGAGTTGAGCGCGTCGGATCCAGAGCGCACCTTTTGCTTCCAGCAACTGCTGATAGGTCGGAAGGCCAAGCCACTGTGTGTTCATCTCCATGAAGCTTTGCAAATGGGGATTGATCAGAAGAGCTGCCCTCTTCGGCCCGATCTTGTTAATCAGCCACTCCCCATACGCCAGATAAGCCTCACGGAAGACATCACGACTCAGTGCCTGGACATTCATCTGCAAGCGCTTGTAGAAGGTTCTACGGTCTCTGCAGTTCTCACATTCAGCTCCGTAACCTGCAGGCGACGGTTCGCCACAACTCTGGCACTTAATCTCACCCAATTGCGCACAGCGTCGGCACTCCCTGACGCCATCACGCCCGTCGATCAGTACCCTGTATCGCCTACAGCTTGGACACGTCTCGGCGTTGCTGGCACATTTTGGACAGCAACTCATCTCCTGATCGTTGATGATCTTTTTGCTGAGCCGAGTTGAGAGAGCGTTACACACCTCACAGTGACGAGGTTCAGTAAAATAATGGGCGCAGGAGCTACAAGCCACTCCCTCAGGTGCAATCCTGCCCACCGGCCTGCCAACGCGTTCGCACCGCATGCAGGGAACAGAAGTGACACAGGAATGACAGACTGCAGCGGAATGAAAAGTCGGCAAGCGCGCTCTATTCCCACAGCCAGGGCATAGCTGGGGCTTAAAGAAACGGGCATAGCACTTATTGCAGTAGCCTTTGCACAAGTAAACCCGATGTGCTTTTTGCATCGGCTTGTGGCAGGCCGAGCAACAGTTGCCTTCTTGCGTCTGACGTTCAACCATCCCGCTGGACCTTTCTTTTTAACCTTGCCCACAGCTTGGCAACGGTGTGTTGTGAAGCTGGTGAACGAAAACCAATGGCTGCACGCTTCCTGGCTTTGCCGGAAGGAAGCGTGTCGAGCGTCGCTTGCAAGGGTACTGGAATCTCACCAGCCGGTATCCGTAAGGAATGCCGAGGTAACGAGCAGGCTGAGATAACGTCGCTCAGTTGGTGTTCCCCCATATCCATGACCTTCCAGGCCGCGGACAACAGATCCATTCTGTCCGCAACACAGAGCAGCTCTATGGGAAGACCAGAATCTGGTCGAACAACCGCCCCAAGATGGAACGCGTCCCGAAAAGCCGCAAACGGCTTTGAGCCATTCACTGCCGCAACTCTCAATATCCCGATGATAAACCGCGCGCGGTAAAACCACTCGCCAGGATCACAGTTGGGATCGTCTTCAGATGTCAGGCCACGCATTGCGTCGTCAGCTGCACGCTGAAAGGCGAGTGCTCCGGCGGCAAATCCCAGACCATCAGAATGGGTACTGAAGGTAGTATGACAGCGATGACAATGCCCGCAATCCAGATCCATCTGTTCCAGCAAATGCGGCTGTAGTGGCGCCCCGCACTCAGGGCAGCTGTCGATCAGCCTCACCTGATGCCTTTCACAACACGTATGCCAAGCCAGTCGCGAAGAAAGTCGGTAGTAAGGAACACCTTCCGATGAGCAGAGAGGACAGCACTGCAATCCGCCGACATGGCGACGGTTACGAGTTCCGAGCGCAAGAATCCATGGCCACGTGCCTTTGTGATGCTCAAGCGCAGGGGTCAAGACCTCAGCGATGGGACGTAAAGTCGACGAGCAGATATCCGAAACACCTATCCCCGTCATTTTAGACAGAGGCAAAAGCTTGCTTTCTGCCATTCCTCGATCAAGATCAATGGTCCAGCATCTCCAGCCGGGCCAGATATTCCCAGTCAGTGACATCGGTGAGCAGCCGTGCGCAAACGCGTTGCGGATAAGCCAAGAAGATAGGAGCTCATCCGCCAACAGACTTTGCGCTCTAGGCCACCGTGGATTGACTAAAGCAATTCGCGGATGCCACGAGTAGGCTGTACCCATGACTTGCTCTGGATGATATCTACGTCGATTTTTTCCTTGCCCGAGTGAATTGCTTCCGTAGCACACTCAATCAATAGCCTGTGCAGATTACCGGTGTTTCCTTCAGATATCGCGTGTAGCCGATTGGCCAGGTCGGGATGAGCCAGTCCTGAGGGTTGTTGCAACGGTAGCACGGATTCAAACCCTTTCAGAAAGCGTTGGAATTCGACGTTCAACGTCCAGTTGCGCAGACTGAAAACGTCGAACCGGCTCGCATGTTGAGGATCCGTGTGTAGCACCCTGACAGCATCTTCGGTCCCAACACCGACCACAGGAATCATGAGTTCATTACAAAGCAACTTGATCACGTTCATGATCTCCCGCTGCTTCATAGCCGTTCCTTCCAGCATAGAATGAAACTCGTCAATGATGAGCAACCTCACCTGGTTTTCACGCATTTGGTGAATCACCTGGAAGCGAAGTTTGGGAACTACATCCGTCGGTCTGTAGGGCGTCCAGAACTCCTCTAGGATTGCGCAGTAAAGTGAGCGCTCATCTGCAGAAGGAGGAGCCTCGACCGAAATGATAGGTTTGACTGACTCTCCGTCAGCGTCCACATAACCTGTCCCGTGCAGTTTTTCAAATCGCTCGATAATGGTCGTCTTGCCGTTGTTAGAGCTGCCCACAACCAGCAGATTCGGCATTCTAGGACGTTTGGGCACCGTCATCAGATGGTGCATGAGGTCGATCAACTTCTGAGCAGAGGGATAGCCAATCCAGCGCTGCTCGTAGAGAAAATCGATGCGCCCCTGAGTGGGCTTAAGCATGACGGACCGGAATTCCGGATGAATGTGAATGTACTGAGTCATGAAATATCCCCGAACCCTTCAAGATCACCGTCGAGCACCATGTTCTCGAAGCCGCTCGTTGGAGGAGGTGCGATCTTGGTCTTTTGCGGGTTTGGCTCAGCTGGAGTCTTGCCTTTGGCATGGACTCGGTTGCGCTGAGCCTGGCGTCTGGTCTTAGTCGTATGTGCCTCAGCGTTCGCAACGAGCTCTCGGTTCTCCAAAATGTAGCGCTTGATCAGCGGCTCGTTGATAGCGGCATGCCCCTCGTCGACCGCACGCTTCTTCGCCGCTTTGAACTCGAAGATACTAGCGGCAGGAAATGCCTGGTTTGACGCGGGTACCTTGAAGTATTGCTTGAGCAGCGGGTCAAAAAACCAGATGTAGCTGATGTCTCGAGGATCGCGACGGAAGATGAATGTCCGCGCTTTACCCGTGTCCTTATCCTTTGCATTGATCCACGGCCGCAAAGCTTCGGAGTAGTACATTAGGTCGATCTGGACACCGTAATGCTGAACGGTGCGTTCAAAGGATGGCAGAAAATCCCTTTGCAGTGTGAAAGGGTCAGTTGGCCTCGGCGGGATGCCAACCAGCGGATCCTGGTCTGTGTTGCCAAAAATCCCAATGTGCCACTTGCGACTAGGGCTCATGTAAATTTTGGAGTGATATGCCTCGTTGTAGATCAAAATCTCTCTGATCAGCCAGGTTTCAAACTCGTCGAAGGTAAGCGCCGAATGCTTCTCAGAATCGTATCCTGCGCGATCGGCTTGATTGCTATAGGTTCTTCCGGGCATGTCTTTCAAGGTTTGCGCGAACGTTCCCATCAGCCGCTCAATGTGGGCTCCATAGCGGGGACGTTTTACAGGACGAAACTGGTTTTCGATGCCAATGTTGGAACAAGACTTTTTGACGTCTTCACTCTGAAAGTCGGGCCCGTTATCGGCATGCAGAATCTTGGGTATCCCCCAAACCGGCCATTCTCCGTTGACACCATGTGCAATCAGCCAGTTTTCCTTGGGCAGAATAGTATGAGCGACGCACATTGCCACCGATATCCCGGCGGGTGCATCCAGTGACAGATAGTAGCCGGTGATCATTCGGGAATAGACATCAATCGCGAAGGTGATCCAGACCCGACCAATAGGCCGCCTATGAAGATCATCAACCAAGAGGATATCCATTGGCGTGTGGTCGATTTGCACAACGGCAAGGGGATAGTCTGCCCCCGGAAATGAGCCAGGCGTCGGTGTGTATTTATTCCGAGCCAATTCCGCATAACCTCGGCCGCGGAGGTAAGCCTTGTCGGGGATACCTTTAATTCGTGCGCGGATCGCAGTAACTCCAGGCGGAGTGATCTGCGCGGCTTCACAGGTTTCGACGATCTTGTCGATTGTCGATAGCACCGTTGGGCGGTGAGCTTTAAGAAAATAATTTGTAATTACGTCTTCGATGATCTTATTGGCTTCATCCGAAAGGCGAGAATTGCCCTCCTTCCATCCCCTCCTACGCGGAATAAGAGCGAGCTTCTCTCCCCAGTCCTTGTAACGCTTGATCCAGCGATACAACGTCGCGACATCAACGCCAACCGCGGCGCTTCTGGCTTCGACGTCTCGCCGACCGATAACTACGCTCCCCAGAAGCGGCTCAATGGCAGCGTAGCGCCTCTGCGCCTCAGCCCAGTCTTCGCTGCCAATCAGCGCCATGTCGTAATTAACGTATAGCCCCTCGACTTTCTCGCGCTTGATCGCTCGTAAGCCTTCGATTGGCAACGCAGCGGCTTTACCTGAATCCAGTTCAATCCCAACCACAGTTCGAAAATCCAGAATCTGGGAGATCCGGTAAGCAGAATCGCCGTGAGCGACGACCGCCCCGATTTCAATTATTACCTGGAACCGGTCAGGCTGGTAGGGAGTCACTTGAGCATCCAGCGAATCGTTGTTGGTCATCACGCTCCCCAGACTTCTAGGAAATTATTCAAAGGAAGGCGTATGTCACAGAGAAGCCGTCTTGTAGCAATGAGATGCCAGAGATGACTGATCCCCTCGCCTCGATACCGCTCGCATGAATGCAATGCCAGCAGGTAGTGGACTGGAGCCACCCCCATCTCCCGCACGGTGCTGAGAATCCATTCGCTGTCTTCTGGCTCAAAAGTCATTCGTGCATAACGCTCCAGAAACTTAATGTTATGCAGCGCGGTATCACGAATTCTCGTTTCGTCATGAATGTGGAAGACCCAGCCCTGCTCGTTTGCGTACCGCCAAGCAGCCTTCCACTTGGGGAGCCATGCTCGCCAGTTCTTGCGCCATTCGGCCTCTGGCTTTACCTCAACCAGCAATGGCTTGGGCCAGTTGTCGAGGTCTCGATCTCCGAGATTGAAGTGGACGAGAAAATCTGGGGTGTATTTGTAAGGGCGTCCCTTACTGATGAAAGGAATGCTTACCGGCTGCGAAGTGATACTGCGGACATCCTTCGAGAATTCCGTACGGACAATGAAATCCCGCTCCAGCGTGGACTCATACGGAATGCCACCCTCACCGCGAAATGGAAACACGCCGGAGACGCTTCTTTTTGTGGGCTTGATGGGACGAACCGAGCCTGGTTTAGTCTTGTCGCGGCTATTTTCGATCATTTATAGGGCCGTCGCAGCTATTTAGGTAATTCGTCGCAGCTATTGTCGAACGCTGTCCCGATGTAGCAAGGCCTTTAGTATGGCGGTGTCGCAGCAAATTGGGAATCCTACAGCGGCTCGAAACCGCAGCCCGGGGAAATTACCCTGGCTCACCACGGGGTGTTGTTCCTGGATGAATTGCCAGAGTTCGATCGCAAAGTGCTGGAGGTACTGCGCGAGCCGTTGGAGTCAGGACACATCGTGATTTCCCGTGCTCGGGACCGAGTGAGTTTCCCGGCGCGCTTCCAACTGGTGGCAGCCATGAATCCCTGCCCTTGCGGTTATATGGGCGAGCCCAGTGGGCGCTGTCGCTGCACGCCGGAGCAGATCCAGCGGTATCGGAACAAGCTCTCCGGACCGTTGCTGGACCGGATTGACTTGCACCTTACCGTGGCGCGGGAAACGACCGCCCTGAATCCAACCCAGCAGGCCGGTGACACGACGGCAACGGCCTCAGCTCAAGTGGCCGCGGCCCGTGAACGTCAGCAACGGCGCCAGGGTTGTGCCAATGCCTTCCTTGATCTGCCGGGGCTGCGTGAGCACTGCCAACTGGCCAAACCCGACGAAGGATGGCTGGAGAGCGCCTGCGAGCGACTGACGTTGTCACTGCGCGCGGCGCACCGATTGCTCAAGGTGGCACGCACCCTGGCGGATCTGGATCGGGTAGATGCGATCACCCGTGATCACTTGAAAGAGGCCCTGCAATACCGGCCAGCTGCAATAACTTGAGTCTGACTTAGATCCAAATGCGGGGCCTCAGCGGAACCGATCCACCTCATGACGCAAGCCCGACGCCAGCGTCTCCAGCTCCTTGGCGGTAATCGCCAAATTCGACACCACTTCACGCTGCTCGCTGTTGGCCAGCGCGATGCTCTGCAAGTTGCTGCTGAGCAAGGTCGCGGTGCTGCTCTGCTCCTGCGTCGCCGTGGTAATCGCCGCGAACTGCTGACCGGCCGCGCGGCTTTGCTCGTCGATGCGGGCCAGGGCCGAGGCCACGTCGGCATTGCGCGACAGGCCTTCCTGCATCAGCGCGTTGCCGTGCTCCATGGTGCTGATGGCGTTGCCGGTTTCCTTCTGGATGCTCTGGATCATGCCGGAGATTTCATCAGTGGCTTCGCGGGTACGCGACGCCAGGTTACGCACTTCGTCGGCCACCACGGCAAACCCACGGCCCTGCTCACCGGCACGGGCGGCTTCGATGGCGGCGTTGAGCGCCAGCAGGTTGGTTTGTTCGGCAATGGAGGTGATTACCCCGACGATACCGCCGATTTCCTGGGAGCGTTGACCCAAGGTGTTGATCACGGTGGCGGTACTGTTCAGGGCGGTGGCGATGTGCTCCAGGGACGACGACGCCTCTTGCATCGAGTTGCGCCCGATTCGGGTTTGTTGAGCGTTTTCCTGGGCCAGGCGCTCGGTGGCGCCCATGTTGTCGGCGATATTCAGCGAGGTGGCGCTGAACTCTTCCACAGCGCCGGCCATGCTGGTGATCTCGCCGGACTGTTGCTCCATGCCGTCATAAGCGCCGCCGGACAAACCTGACAAAGCCTGGGCCCGACTATTGACCTCTTCAGCGGCCTTGCGAATATGCGACACCATGGTCGACAGTGCCTCACCCATCTGGTTGAAGCTGCGCGCCAGCTGGCCAATTTCGTCATGGCTGGACACATTGAGACGTGCGCTCAAGTCGCCAGCGCCCAAGGCTTCAGCCTGGCGTACCAGGTCACTCAGCGGCTGCAACTTGCTACGCAGCAGCCAGACCGTAGCGCCTACCGCCAGCAGCATCGCCAACACGCTGCCGATCACCAGGCGAATGCCGACCGCCCAGGTAACCGCGCGGATTTCGGCTTTCGGCATGCTCGCAACCACGGCCCAAGGGCCACCGTCGAAGGGTACCGAAACGCTGTAGAAGTCTTCGTTCCTGTCGCTCCAGAAGCGGCCTTTACCTGGGGTCTTGGCCAGGTCCAGCATCACCGGCACCGCCTGATCCAGTGCCTGCACACCCGCCGGTGGCACCAGCCAGCGCTTTTGCTCGTCGAGCAGTGCCAGGGAACCGGTCTGGCCGATGCGGAAGCGCTTAAGGTTTTCGAACTGAGCGGCCTGGGCATCGGTGTAGTCAAAACCGATAAACAGCACCGCAATCACTTTGCCGCCGGCATCGCGTACGGGGCTGTATTGGGTCATGTAGGAGCGATCGAACAACACCGCGCGTCCGATATACGCCTGGCCGCTTAGCACACGCTGGTAAGCCGGCCCCTGGCGGTCCAGCACGGTGCCGATGGCGCGGCTACCGTCCTGCTTGGTCAGGGACGTGCTCACACGGATAAAGTCATCGCCGCTGCGCACAAAGACCGTGGCCACGCCGCCCGACATCTGCTTGAACTCATCGACCTCAGTGAAGTTGTTGTTGAGCACTTCGCTACCCAACAACAGGCTCGGGGTCTGAACACCCGCCACCGTGATCGACTTGTCGGTCTGCACGCTCAACCCGGCGCTGAAACGCTTTTCAAACAGCCCCGTCAGGCGTTGGGTGCTCTCGCGCAACGTGCTGTGAAAGGTGTTGAGCTGATCGGCGAGCAGGCGTGCCTCGCTGGCCAGATGTTCCTCACGGGTATCGAGGTTGGCGGCGTCGAGGGAACGCAGGGCGAAAACCGTACTGCCGCCAATGGCGACAGCCAGAATCACGGCTAATGCGAGACCTAACTGGGAGGCGATCCGGGCGCGAGGTTGAGACATGACAGCTCCTGGCCGAGGCCAGGATCTTCCTGATCTCATAGCGCTGCTCGGCAAATTATCTAGTGAGGAAAACGTGGGTGCACGATGGTTCCGATACACCTACTTCGGCAGCGTTTTGCAATACTTGAGTGAATCGCAGGGGCATCCCGCAAACGGTTGCGCGATCGTGTGAAACCGGCTCAATCGAGACGCTCCACGGCCGGTAAAACCATAGCCTGCACCTCACTTTGCAGAAACTCCGCCAAGCGCCGCAGGCGTTCTCCACCGGGACGGGTTTTCGGCCATACCAGATAGTAACTCTCTCCACTGGTCACGGCGGTTGGCCATGGCAGGCTCAGCCGGCCCTGCGCGACGTCTTCGGCGACCATCAGCAGGTCGCCCATGGACACGCCATAACCGCGCGCCGCAGCGATCATGCCCAACTCCAGCGTATCGAAGACCTGACCGCCCTTGAGCGACACCTGAGACGACAGCCCCATGCGCTCCAGCCAGTAGCGCCAGTCACGGCGGTCAGGTGTGGGATGCAACAACTCGGCCGTCGCCAGCCGCGCGACATCCCAAGGTCCGTCGCTCAATAGATTGGGGGCACCTACCGGGATCAACATTTCCGGGTACAGGTAACAAGCCTCCCAATCCGCCGGAAAATGACCATTACTCAACAACACCGCGCAATCGAAAGGTTCCTGATTGAAGTCCACTTCATCGATGCTCATCCACGCGCTCGTCAATTGCACTTCGTTGCCTGGCTGCAAATGCCGGAAGCGGCTGAGCCGGGCCAGCAGCCAGCGCATGGTCAGGGTGGACGGCGCCTTCATGCGCAGGATGTCATCTTCAGCGTTCAGGGTATGGCAGGCCCGTTCCAGCGCGGCAAAGCCCTCGCGTACACCGGGCAACAGCAAGCGCGCCGCTTCTGTGAGCTGCAACGTACGACCGCTGCGCTGGAACAGGCGGCAGGCGAAAAACTCTTCGAGCGTACGGATATGCCGGCTCACCGCACTTTGCGTAATCGACAATTCTTCGGCGGCACGGGTGAAGGAGTTGTGCCGGGAGGCCGCTTCAAATGCACGCAAAGCATAAAGAGGAGGAAGACGACGAGACATAAGGAAAGCTCCGACAGCAGGATATCGAAACCCTACCAGAATCAATCAGACATGAGTTTTAATCATGCGAACGATCGCTTTTATCCCTTTGTGCAATGGGCTGGGAGCACAGAGAATCAACCTTCCCCCAACCCTCTGACTTTTTGAGTGTGATGATCATGCAGCATCCGGCACGTAGCGAACTCTGGGCCATTCTGCGGCTGTCAGGGCCGCTGATCGCCTCGCAGTTGGCGCATATGCTGATGGTGCTGACCGACACCCTGATGATGGCGCGCCTGAGTCCCGAAGCCTTGGCCGGCGGTGGCCTGGGAGCGGCGAGCTATTCGTTCGTATCGATCTTCTGCATCGGCGTGATTGCCGCCGTCGGCACCCTGGTGGCGATCCGTCACGGCGCGGGCGATATCCAAGGCGCCACCCGCCTGACCCAGGCCGGGCTATGGCTGGCATGGCTGATGGCCCTGGCGGCAGCGTTGTTGCTGTGGAACCTCAAGCCGGTGCTGCTGATGTTCGGCCAGACCGAAACCAATGTGCAGTCGGCGGGGTTGTTCCTGACGATCCTGCCGTTCGCCCTGCCCGGCTACCTGAGTTTCATGGCCTTGCGCGGCTTCACCAGCGCCATTGGCAAGGCCACCCCGGTGATGGTGATCAGCCTCGGCGGCACCGTGCTCAATTACCTGCTCAACCACGCGCTGATCGAAGGTATGTTCGGCCTGCCAAAACTCGGCTTGATGGGCATTGGTCTGGTCACGGCCATCGTCGCCAACGGTATGGCATTGACGTTGATGTGGTACATCCGCAGCAACCGCGCTTATGCCGCTTACCCGCTGGGCAACGGCCTGTTGCGCCTCAACACCCAGTATCTGCGCGAGCTGTGGCGCCTGGGCCTGCCGATTGGCGGCACCTATGCGGTGGAAGTCGGGCTGTTTGCCTTTGCCGCGCTGTGCATGGGCACCATGGGCAGTACGCAACTGGCGGCGCATCAGGTGGCCCTGCAAATCGTCTCGGTGGCGTTCATGGTGCCGGCGGGCATGTCCTACGCGGTGACCATGCGCATCGGTCAGCACTATGGCGCCGGGCAATTGCTGCAGGCGCGCCTGGCTGGTCGCGTCGGCATTGGTTTTGGTGCCACGGTGATGTTGGGATTCGCCGCGGTGCTGTGGCTGTTTTCCGATCCCCTGATCGGACTGCTCATCGATCACCACAACCCGGCGTTCCATGACGTGATCGTCCTGGCCGTCAGCCTGCTCGCCGTTGCCGCCTGGTTCGAGCTGTTCGACGGCGTGCAAACCATCGCCATGGGCTGCATTCGCGGACTCAAGGACGCCAAGACCACCTTCCTGATCGGCGCGGGCTGCTACTGGTTGATTGGCGCGCCTTCGGCCTGGCTGATGGCGTTCACCCTGGGCTGGGGTCCAACCGGTGTGTGGTGGGGTTTGGCGCTGGGTCTGGCCTGTGCGGCAGTGAGCCTGACCTGGGCCTTCGAGGCGAAGATGAAGCGCATGATTCGGCGTGAGCCGCAAGCGCAAGGTTCGTTTCAGGTCGCCACGACTGAGTAAGGGTTTTACTCGGTCAAAAAAACTGTGGGAGGGGGCTTCCCACAGTTTGACTGGGCTCTCAATTCAACCGAGTAAAACCTGCTGGTTCTTGCCAAACGTCAGGTATTCCACCAACTCAGGCAACGGCAACGGCTTGCTGATCAGATAACCCTGGGCCTGGTCGCAGCCGAACAGCCTTAGCAACGCAAGCTGTTCAGGGGTTTCGACCCCCTCGGCCACCACTTCCAGGTTGAGGTTGTGGGCCAGGTTGATCATGGCGTGTACCAGCTTGCGGTTCTCTTCGCGTTCTTCCATGCCACCGACGAAGCTCTTGTCGATCTTCAACAAAGCAATCGGCAGGCTGTTGAGGTGTACGAACGACGAGAAACCGGTACCGAAGTCATCCAGGGAAAACCGCACGCCCAGGCGACCGAGGGCGTCCATGGTCTGCTTGACCAGGTCACTGCGGCGCATCACGGCGGTTTCGGTCAACTCGAACTCCAACCATTGCGCCTCCACACCACGCTCGGCAATCAGCCGGCTGAGGGTGGAAAGCAACTGGCTGTCCTGAAACTGGCGGAACGACAGGTTGACCGCCATATGCAACGGCGGCAGGCCGCGTTCACGCAGGTCTTGCATGTCACGCAGGGCTCGGGAGATCACCCAGTAGCCCAACGGCACGATCAGGCCGCTCTGCTCGGCCAGCGGCACGAATTCGCTGGGTGGCAACAGGCCGCGCTCGCCATGGCGCCAGCGCACCAAGGCTTCCAGGCCGACGATATGCCCGTCGTCCAAATCCAGGCGCGGCTGGTAATGCAGCTCCAGTTCATCACGGCGCAGTGCCCGGCGTAGTTCGCTTTCCAGGTCGGCCAGGCTGCGTGCGTTACGGTTGATACGTTCGTTGAAGATATGAAAGGTGCAGCCCTGGGTGCTTTTGGCTTGCTGCATGGCGATATGCGCGTGCCACATCAGCGGGTCGGCACCGGCGCGGGCGCGGGCATGGGCCACGCCGAGGCTGCAGCCGATCAGCAGGCTTTCGCCATCTACCCAGTAAGGTTCGGCCATGACTTCGGTGATGCGCTCAGCCATCCATTCGGCACGCTGGGGCGCACGGCGCGTGTCGATCAGCAAGGCGAATTCGTCGCTGCCCAGGCGGGCCAGTTGGTCGCCGGCTTCGAGCTGGCTCTTGAGTCGCGACACCACTTGCAGGATCAACCGGTCGCCGGCCTGATGGCCAAGGGCGTCGTTGGCATGACGAAAGTTGTCGAGGTCCAGATGCCCCAGGGCCAGCCCGCGACCTTCGTTCTCGGCCAGCCGCGCCGCCAGCAGAGTCTGGAAGCCCTGACGGTTGGCGATGCCAGTGAGCGGGTCCTGTTCGGCCAGGCGCTGCAGAGTGGTTTCCAGCACACCGCGCTCACGCACATGGCGCAGGCAGCGGCGCAGGGTTTCGGCGTCCAGCACATCACGGATCAGCCAATCGCTCACACCGAGCGGCGCTACCAACGGTTCCTGCTCCAACAGCAATACGCACGGCAGGCTGCAACGGCCAGGGCCGGGTTGCAGGCTGGGCGTGGTCAATAGCACGGCGCTGTGGTCGTCGTCGAACAGACGACTCACCGAGTCCCAGTTTGGCGCGCTGATCAGCACAGCCCCATCGCCCATCGGCGCCAGGCACTCGCGCAACAACGCTGCCCACTCAGGCGCATCGGCCAATAGCAGCAAACGCAAGGGTTCGACAGGCGTAGACAAGCTAGCTCCCTAGACTCTGCAAAATTTCGTTGGCGGCGGGCATTATGACGTGCGGCCTGATAATCACCAATGATAGGTACCATCAAATACGCAGGCGGTAAGCAATTGTCCTAAAAACCAATACATCCTGCGGCAAAGTAGCAAAACCGGCAAATTTAGATCGAGTGGTACGTCACACCGTCGATCCAGAGCAGCAGAATCTTGCCAGCCTGTTAAAATGCCCGCCCTTTTGAACAACGACTCCTCAAATTCCGTATGTCCCGACTCAACCCCCGGCAGCAAGAAGCCGTGAACTACGTCGGCGGCCCTCTATTGGTGCTCGCCGGTGCAGGCTCCGGCAAGACCAGCGTGATCACCCGCAAGATTGCGCACCTGATCCAGAACTGCGGCATCCGTGCCCAGTACATCGTCGCCATGACCTTTACCAACAAGGCCGCGCGCGAGATGAAAGAGCGTGTCGGCACCCTGCTCAAGGGGGGTGAAGGTCGTGGCCTCACCGTGTGCACCTTCCACAACCTGGGCCTGAACATCATCCGCAAGGAGCATGCGCGGCTGGGCTACAAGCCGGGCTTCTCGATCTTCGACGAGACCGACGTCAAGGCCCTGATGACCGACATCATGCAGAAGGAATACGCAGGCGACGACGGCGTTGATGAGATCAAGAACATGATCGGCGCCTGGAAAAACGACCTGGTCCTGCCCGCCCAGGCCCTGGAAAACGCACGCAACCCCAAGGAGCAGACCGCCGCCATCGTCTACACCCACTATCAACGCACGCTCAAGGCGTTCAACGCGGTGGACTTCGACGACCTGATCCTGCAACCGGTCAAGTTGTTCCAGGAACACGCCGACATCCTTGAAAAATGGCAGAACAAGGTGCGCTACCTGCTGGTGGACGAATACCAGGACACCAACGCCAGCCAATACCTGCTGGTGAAGCTGCTGATCGGTACACGCAATCAATTCACCGTGGTGGGCGACGACGACCAGTCGATCTACGCCTGGCGCGGCGCCCGCCCGGAAAACCTGATGCTGCTCAAGGTCGACTACCCGTCCTTGAAAGTGGTGATGCTGGAGCAGAACTACCGCTCCACCAGCCGCATCCTGCGCTGCGCCAACGTGCTGATCTCCAATAACCCCCACGAGTTTGAAAAACAGCTGTGGAGCGAAATGGGGCACGGCGATGAGATTCGCGTGATCCGCTGCCGCAACGAAGACGCCGAAGCCGAGCGCGTGGCCGTGGAAATCCTCAGCCTGCACCTGCGCACCGACCGGCCCTACAGTGATTTCGCGATCCTGTACCGAGGCAACTACCAGGCCAAGCTGATCGAGCTGAAACTGCAACACCACCAGGTGCCGTATCGCCTGTCGGGCGGCAACAGCTTTTTCGGACGCCAGGAAGTAAAAGATCTGATGGCCTACTTCCGGTTGATCGTGAACCCGGATGACGACAACGCCTTCCTGCGGGTAATCAACGTCCCGCGCCGGGAAATCGGCTCGACGACCCTGGAAAAGCTCGGCAACTACGCCACCGAACGCAAGATCTCCATGTACGCCGCCACCGACGAAATCGGCCTGGGCGAACACCTGGACACACGCTTCACCGATCGCCTGTCACGCTTCAAGCGCTTTATGGACAAAGTGCGCGAGCAATGCGCTGGCGAAGACCCGATCAGCGCCCTGCGCAGCATGGTCATGGACATCGACTACGAAAACTGGCTGCGCACCAACAGTTCCAGCGACAAGGCCGCGGATTACCGCATGAGCAACGTCTGGTTCCTGATCGAAGCGCTGAAGAACACCCTGGAAAAAGACGAAGACGGCGAGATGACCGTCGAGGACGCCATCGGCAAGCTGGTGCTGCGCGATATGCTCGAGCGCCAGCAGGAAGAAGAAGACGGCGCCGAAGGTGTACAGATGATGACCTTGCATGCCTCCAAGGGCCTGGAATTTCCCTACGTGTTCATCATGGGCATGGAAGAAGAAATCCTCCCGCACCGCTCCAGCATTGAAGCCGACACCATCGAAGAGGAACGGCGCCTGGCCTACGTGGGCATTACCCGCGCACGTCAGACCCTGGCTTTCACCTTTGCCGCCAAGCGCAAGCAATACGGCGAAATCATTGATTGTGCGCCCAGCCGGTTCCTCGATGAACTGCCGCCGGACGACCTGGCCTGGGAAGGCAACGACGACACCCCGACCGAGGTCAAGGCCGTTCGCGGCAACAGCGCCCTGGCCGACATACGCGCGATGTTAAAGCGCTAGAATCGACTACTTTTCAATCTACTTTCGGCGCACAACGCGCCATTAGAGGAAGCTTTCCGTGGAAGCACTGCACAAGAAAATTCGCGAAGAAGGCATCGTGCTTTCCGATCAGGTACTCAAGGTCGACGCCTTTTTGAACCACCAGATCGACCCGGCGCTGATGAAACTGATCGGCGACGAATTCGCCGCGCTGTTCAAGGACTCGGGCATCACCAAGATCGTCACCATCGAAGCCTCAGGCATCGCGCCAGCAATCATGACCGGCCTGAACCTGGGTGTACCGGTTATCTTCGCGCGCAAGCAACAGTCCCTGACGCTGACCGAAAACCTGCTGTCGGCGACGGTGTATTCCTTCACCAAGAAAACCGAGAGCACCGTGGCGATCTCGCCGCGTCATTTGACCAGTAGCGACCGCGTGTTGGTGATCGATGACTTTCTGGCCAACGGCAAGGCGTCCCAGGCGCTGATATCGATCATCAAGCAGGCCGGCGCGACCGTTGCGGGCTTGGGGATCGTGATCGAGAAATCATTCCAGGGCGGCCGTGCGGAGCTGGATGCGCAGGGTTATCGGGTTGAGTCGCTGGCGCGGGTGAAGTCGCTGGCGGGTGGGGTTGTCACCTTTATCGAATAATTTGCTGCTCAACAAATACCAAGTGAACACAGGTCCAAATGTGGGAGGGGGCTTGCTCCCGATAGCAGTGGGTCAGCCAGTACATTTGGTGACTGATACACCGCAATCGGGG
>NZ_JAFHKI010000068.1 GCF_016937615.1 Pseudomonas lactucae
CCCCCGATGGCGGTGTGTCAGTCAAAGCTGCACTAACTGAACCACCGCTATCGGGAGCAAGCCCCCTCCCACAGGGATCAGTAACCGACGGTAAAGCGCTGGCGCGAGTGCTTCGGTGTTTCCACTTCATCAAGCATGGCGATGGCGTAGTCGGCAAAACTGATCGAGCTGTTACCGTCACTGCTTACCAGCAAATCATCCTGGCCCAGGCGGAATTGACCGGTGCGCTCGGTGCCATCGAACAGTGCTGATGGCGACAGGAACGTCCAATTCAATTCTGTTTCCTGACGCAGGGTCTCCAGGAATGCCGCGCCTGCACTGGCCTCGGCTTTGTACTCGGCAGGGAACCCTTCGCTGTCGATCACCCGACCGCCGCCCGGCAGCAACAGCGAACCCGCACCGCCCACCACCAGCAAGCGGGGTACTCCAGCCTTTTTCACCGGACCGATTACCGCACTGGCAGGGAGGGTCGCGAAGTGCGCGGCACTGATCACCACGTCGCTGCCGCTGATCGCCTGTTGCAGGGCTTCGGCGTCCAGCGCGTCCACCTGTTTGATGGTGACGCCCGGGCGCGCAGCCAGTGTGTCGGTATTGCGCGCGATGGCCACAACGCTGTGCCCGCGACGCAGTGCTTCTTCCAACAATTGGCTACCGGCGCGGCCAGTGGCTCCAATGATTGCAATCTTGCTCATAACGTTCTCCAGTAGGGTTAAGGATGGAACGGATTCACCACTTCATTTCGCCCTTGGCGACTTTGGCGCTCAGCTCCAGTGAGCTTTCGTCAGCCAGGGTGGGGTAACGCTTTTTCATGGCCTCGATCAGGGCCGCAGAGTCCTTGGCCTTGGCGGTCTCGATGTCGAAGGCCTTGATGTAGTCGGCGGTGAATGTCACCGAAGCCAGCGACGCTGTGCCTAGGTAGTGACCGGGGATCACCGTGCGCGGCTTCAGGTCTTCAATGCGTTGCAGGGTGGCCAGCCAGTCTTTGTGGGACCGCGCACTCTGAGTGTCGGCCATCCACACGTGAATGTTCTGGGCGACCACTACGCCACCGATCACGGCCTTGATCGACGGGATCCACACAAAGCTGCGATCCGGCTGCGGGCCGTCCAGGCCGATCACGTCCAACTGCTGGCCTTCGAGGCTCAGGCTGTGGCCTTGCAACACCTGCGGCACGATGGTTTTGGCCGGTTTGTCGGCGCCCATTTTCGGGCCCCAGAATGCAAGCTTGCCGGCCACGGTGGCGTTGATATGGTCGACCACCGGTTGCGGCGCCAGCACCTTGGCCTTGGGGAACGCGGCAGTGAGGGTATCGAGGCCGAAGTAGTAATCCGGGTCGCCATGGCTGATGTAGATGGTGGTCAGGTTCTTACCGCTGGCGCGGATCTTTTGCACCAACTGCTCGGCCTGGCCCTTGCCGAATTGCGCGTCCACCAGGATCGCGTCCTTGACGCCGCTGACCAGCACCGAACTGACCGGGAAGATTGCCGTCTCGCCTGGGTTGTACACATCGAGAGTCAGGTCGGCAGCGGCCGCATGGGCGGCGAAGGCCAGGGCGGCGGTGGCCAGGGTCAGGCGCTTGAAGGTTGAGAACATCGGGCAGCTCCAGCAGTCGATTCAAAGGATGCACAGAGCTTAGTTGCACTAAACAAGACTAAAAATGCGATGCTGTAACATAGTTTGTTTCTAAAATCGGTCAAATCATGGATCGTCTTCAAGCAATGCGCGTGTTTGTCACCGTGGTGGACCTGGGCAGCCAGTCGGCGGCGGCCGACCATTTGGACCTGTCGCGCCCGGTGGTGTCGCGCTATTTGGCCGAGTTGGAAGACTGGGTCGGCGCGCGCCTGTTGCACCGTACCACGCGCAAGCTCAGCCTCACGGCCGCGGGCAGCGAAACCCTGCCACGCTGCCGACAATTGTTGGAATTGTGCGGTGATATGCAAGCCGCCGTCAGCGAACCGGACGACGCGCCCCGTGGTCTGTTGCGCTTGAGCGTCAGCACCTCGTTCGGCCAGGCGCAATTGGCCGAGGCCATTGCCGAATACGTCAAGCGCTACCCCTTGGTCACGGTCGATTTGCAAATGCTCGACCGCACCGTGAACCTGGTGGATGAGCGCATCGACCTGGCCATCCGCACCAGCAATGACCTCGACCCCAACCTGATCGCTCGGCGCCTGACCGTGTGTCGCTCGGTGGTGTGTGCCACCCCGGCGTATTTACGGGAGCATCCGGCGCCGCAAAAAGTCGAAGACCTGGCCCGACACAACTGCCTGACCCACTCGTACTTCGGCAAAAGCCTGTGGCATTTCGAAGAGAACGGCGAGCACGTGTCGGTGCCGGTGCACGGCAATATCACCGCCAACGAGGCCAGCACCTTGCTCCGCGTGACGCTGGCCGGGGCGGGGGTGGCGATGTTGCCCAGTTACCAGGCCGGCGATCACATTCGCCGGGGCGAATTGGTGAGGCTGCTGCCCCAGGTCGAACCTCGGCAGATGAACATCTACGCGGTGTATGCCTCACGCAAACACATGCCTTCTGCGCTGCGCAGCCTGCTGGATTTCCTGGTGCAGCGGTTTCCGGAGGAGCCGGCGTGGGACCTCGGTCTCTAGGGCGACATCACCTTGTTGAATGTCGCCCGATAATGGCAACTTGCCGTGGCTGGCCTATGCTTTAAACAGCACCGTGTGGATCCGTCCAGAGGTCTGTGCCATGAGTATAAAAACCAGAAAATACCTGAAGATTTTCACCCTCTGCGCTTTGGCCAGCGCGTTGTACGCAACTGCGGCCTACCGCGTTGAGCAGACCCGTATGCAGCCGACCTTCGCGATCAGCTGCCATCAGGACCAATGCGTTCCGCACAGCGGCAGTTTCAGCGCACTCAGGTAGGCGGTTGTTCAGCCTTGAGTTGTTCGCGAAACGCCTTGGGTGAGAACCCGACCCGTCGACGAAACAGCCGAGAGAAGTTGGTTGGGTCGGAAAACCCCAATACCTGCGACATTTCATTGATGGTCATGCTGGTGTAGGTCAGCAAGCGCTTGGCTTCCAGCAATTGGCGGTCATGCATGATCTGCAACGCAGGCTGCCCGCCCAGTTCGCGACACGTCCCGTTCAGATGCGACACCGAGATGCCCAGTTTGTGAGCCAGGTCTTCGATCTTCGGGTGTTCGCGGTAATGTTGCTCGACCAATTGGGTGAACCGCCGGAAATACTCGCGTCCACGCGGCGCGCGTGGATGACGGTGCTTGATAGCCTGGCGACTGACCCACACCACCAGCACGCTGACCAGGGCATGCATCATCATGTCCCGCGCCGGTTGTGTGTCGGCATATTCATCCTGCAAACGGGTAAACAGGCTGTTCAGGTAATCGCTGTCGTTGCCCGCAGGGTAAGTGCCCAGGGTTTGCAGACCGTCCACCGTTGCCCCCAATTGCGCCTGCAAATGGCTCACCAATGGCGCGGCCAGTGTCACCACAAAACCTTGCACATTCTCGGGGAAGCGAAACCCATGCACGCACAGCGGCGGCAATACCTGCAGGGTCGCCTCACTGAGCGTGGTGCGCTGGCCGTCGATTTCCAACTGCGCCTCGCCCTTGTGCACATACAGCAACTGGCACAGGTCCGCATGCCGGTGGGGCTGGATTTCCCACTGGTATTCCCGACTGCGGCGGGAAATGGTTTCGCAGTGCAACAAATCGGGGGTCGGCCATTCTTGGCTTTCCCCGTAAAGCTTGAAGACCGGAATCGCGGTTTTGGTCATGGTTTCAATCCGATACTCAGGATAGTTGTGCGGTAATCGCCCCAATTGGCAAAAAGCGCAGGCTTTGACGCAGTTTTCACCTTCTTATAGCGCTCACTCAAGTGAAAAATGTCAGCTACAGGATCAATGACAACTCTTTCACTCGATACGTTCGGTGGAACCTGCGGGCGATAAAAATAATGAAAACGCTAAAAACTCAAGTCGCCATCATTGGCGCCGGTCCCTCCGGACTGTTGCTCGGCCAGTTGCTGCACAATGCCGGCATCGAAACCCTCATCCTGGAGCGTCAGAGCGCCGATTACGTGCAGAGCCGTATCCGCGCCGGCGTGCTGGAGCAAGGCATGGTCGATCTGCTGCGCGAGGCCGGGGTGAGCCAGCGCATGGACGCCGAAGGCCTGGTGCATGACGGTTTCGAGCTGGCGCTGAACGGCCGGCTGACCCATATCGATCTCAAGGCGCTGACCGGCGGCCAATCGGTGATGGTCTACGGCCAGACCGAAGTCACCCGCGACCTGATGGCCGCCCGCGCCGCCGCCGGTGCTGTCACGCTCTATGAAGCCAGCGATGTGCAGCCGCATGAACTCAAAAGTGATCGACCGTGGCTGACTTTCGAGCACCAGGGCCAGGCGTATCGCCTGGACTGCGACTACATCGCCGGTTGCGACGGTTTCCACGGCGTGGCGCGCCAGTCGATCCCGGCTGAATCATTAAAGGTCTTTGAGCGCGTCTACCCTTTCGGCTGGCTGGGCATTCTCGCCGACACGCCGCCGGTCCATGACGAACTGGTGTATGCCAAGCACCCGCGTGGCTTTGCGCTGTGCAGCATGCGCTCGCCCACCCGCAGCCGTTATTACCTGCAGGTGCCGGCCGAAGAGCCGCTGGAGGAATGGTCGGACGCGCGCTTTTGGGCCGAACTGAAAACCCGTCTGCCGGGCGACCTGGCCGAGCAACTGGTCACCGGCCCCTCGATCGAAAAAAGCATCGCGCCGCTGCGCAGTTTTGTGGTCGAGCCCATGCAGTACGGGCGCCTGTTCCTGCTCGGCGATGCCGCGCATATCGTGCCGCCCACTGGCGCCAAGGGCCTGAACCTGGCCGCCAGCGATGTGAGCACGTTGTTTCGGATTTTGCTCAAGGTGTACGGCGAAGGCCGGGTGGATTTGCTCGAGCGCTATTCCGCGATCTGCCTGCGCCGAGTGTGGAAGGCCGAGCGGTTTTCCTGGTGGATGACCTCGATGCTGCATCAATTCCCCGAGGCGGACGGCTTCAGCCAGCGCATCGCCGAGAGCGAGCTGGAGTACTTTATCCAGTCCGAGGCCGGGCGCAAAACCATCGCAGAAAATTACGTCGGACTTCCTTACGAAGCTATCGAATAGCCTGCTATCGTATCGAGCATTCCCGCAGGGCGCCTTTTCCCGCGGGCCTTGCTCGAAGGTTCTGCCGTGACTCAGCTCAATCATCCCGCGCCACCGCTCCCCGCGGTGCGCAGTATCCTCGCCTCGTTGATGATGGCGATCTTTCTCGGCGCCCTGGACCAGACCATCGTCGCAGTGTCCATGCCTGCCATTTCCGCGCGTTTCCACGACGTCAACCTGCTGGCCTGGGTGATTTCCGGCTACATGGTGGCAATGACCGTGGCGGTGCCGATCTACGGCAAGCTCGGCGACCTGTACGGGCGCGGCCGATGATGTTGATCGGCATGGGCCTGTTCACCGTGGCGTCGCTGTTGTGCGGCATGGCCCAAAGCATGGAGCAACTGGTAGTGGCGCGGGTGCTGCAGGGCATCGGTGCCGGCGGGATGATCTCGGTCAGTCAGGCGATCATCGGCGACATCATCCCGCCCCGTGAACGTGGGCGTTACCAGGGGTATTTCAGCAGCATGTACGCGGTGGCCAGCGTGGCCGGGCCGGTGCTGGGCGGTTACATGACCGAGTACTTGTCGTGGCGCTGGGTATTCCTGATCAACCTGCCATTGGGCGCTGGCGCCTGGTACGTCGCCCATCGCACCCTGTTGGGGCTGCCGATGCCGCAGCGCAAGCCAGTCATCGATTACCTGGGCACGGTGCTGATGATCATCGGCCTGACCGCCTTGCTGCTGGGCATCACCGAAATCGGCCAGGGCCACCATTGGCGTGACCGCGAAGTGCTGGGGCTATTGGCCGGCGCGCTGGTTGCACTGACCCTGTTCGTGTGGCACGAGCGCCGTGCGCGGGAGCCCCTGTTGCCGATGCATTTGTTCGGCAACCGCAGCGCGGTGCTGTGCTGGTGCACGATTTTTTTCACCAGTTTCCAGGCGATTTCCCTGACCGTGTTGATGCCGTTGCGCTTTCAGACGGTAACCGGAGGCGGTGCCGACAGCGCGGCCTTGCACTTGATGCCCCTGGCGATGGGCCTGCCGATGGGCGCGTATACCGCCGGGCGCATGACCTCGGTGACCGGACGCTATAAGCCGATGATCCTCAGCGGCGCGCTGTTGAGCCCGCTGGCGATTGCGGGCATGGCCTTCAGTGCGCCCCAGGACGTGCTGCTCACCGGCCTGTTCATGCTGCTGTGCGGGATCGCCGCCGGCATGCAATTCCCCACTTCTCTGGTGGGGGCGCAAAACTCTGTGGAACAACGCGACATCGGCGTCGCCACCAGCACCACCAATTTGTTCCGCTCCCTGGGCGGCGCGGTGGGGGTGGCGTGCATGTCGGCGTTACTGCTGGCGCTGTTGCAGGATTCCAGCTTCGCCCACCTGGCCAGCGGTGCGCTGGTGGCAGAGGGCAGTTCCGGCAACGCGCTGCTCGATGGTTTGAACGCCGCCCCAGGCGCGGCGCAGGATGCCTTGCGCGGGGAACTGGCGGTGACGTTCGAGCATTTATTGTG
This sequence comes from Pseudomonas lactucae, assembly GCF_016937615.1. GTDB lineage: Bacteria > Pseudomonadota > Gammaproteobacteria > Pseudomonadales > Pseudomonadaceae > Aquipseudomonas > Aquipseudomonas lactucae. The sequence continues at coordinate 6,620 of NZ_JAFHKI010000068.1, forward strand.
GGTGAGCGTGGCGGTGTCTTTATTGGGGCTGGCAGCCGCCATCGCCATGCCGAATCGGGTACTGCGCGGTCGCGAAGACAAGGCCAAATAAGGTGTGGGAGCAAGCCCCCTCCCACATTTTTTTACCGCATTTCAGCTTCAGGGGCTGTAGTAACCCACCGCCACCATGAAATGCCCGCTCTTGCGGATATACGCGTGTTTGTTCTCGACCTTGTCGGTCACCGGGTTTTTCCAGCGATACTTGTATTCCCCCTGGTCCTGCTCGGTCATCATTTTGAGGATCGGTTCACCCACCGGTTTGCCGTCCGGGTCCTTGATCTTGGCGAAGTCGGTGTTGATCAACCGCAGGTTGGTGCCGTGGGCCACGTAGCGTCCGGTGTTCAGGTCCACCACAAACACATACAGGTCGTCCTGCAGGAAGCCGCCTTGCAAGGAGTTGATGGCCTTGAGCGTGCCGGCTTCATCCTTGATCAGCGCGTTCACCGCCTTGTTACGCAGGGCCCGCGCCTGTTCCGGGGTGGCCCGTGGCAGGTAGTAGCCCACCGCCAGGATGCGCTCGCCGACGCGCTGATAAAACACGTGCTTGTGTTCGACCTTGCCATCGTTCCAGTTCTGCCAACGGTAGTCGGCCTGCTGGATGCCCTGGCCTTCCGGCACCTTGAGCGCGTCCTTGAAGGACTGGCGCAAATCCGGCCCGAGTACTTCAGACACATCGCGACCGATCAGCGCCGAAGAGGGCCCGCCGCTGGCCAGCAATACGCCTTGGGTATCGACCACGAATACATAGCGATCCTGGTCGATGAACTCGCCCTGGCGGCTGAACGCGGCAAACGCTTTGTCGCCGTTGCTCTGGTAATAGGCCAGGGCTTTTTCCAGCAGGGCCTTGGCCGCCTGAGCGTCCTGGTCCTGTGCAGGATTGGCGTGCACCTGGCTGAAACACAACAGCAGCAGCCAGGTCAGTTGACGCAGTCCCTTCATGTTCGGTCCCTCGTTCTTATTGGATGTGACCACAGCGTAGACGGCGTTGGCTCAAGGCGCCGCCAGCCACTGGCTGACGATTGCGTCATACGCGCCGGTGGCGACGCTCAGGTGCAGCCACTGGTCGACATAGCTCTTCCACGCCACATCGTCGCGGGGCAGCAAAAAGGCTTTTTCGCTGTATTGCATCTGCCGCTCCGGGTTGACCGCGCACAGGCCCGGCTTGAGCTTCTGCTGGTAACGCGCTTCGCTGGCGTCGGTGATCATCACATCCGCCTTGCCGGCGAGCAGTTCGTCGAAGATGGTCACGTTGTCATGCAGGCGGATCTGCGTCTGGCCCAGGTGGGCGCGGGCAAACACTTCATTGGTGCCGCCCGCCGGTTCGATCACCCGCACCTGCGGCTGGTTGATCTGCTCGACGGTCTGGTAGCGCCGCACATCGGCGCAGCGCACCAACGGGATTTTGCCGTCTTCTCCGAGAGACTGGCTGAAGAACGCTTTTTTCTGACGTTCCAACGACACCGAAATACCGCCCACGGCAATATCGCAGCGTTGGGCGAGAAAGTCCGGCATCAGGGTTTTCCAGGTGGTGGGCACCCAGGTGATTTTGGCGTTGAGGCTCTTGGCCAGGGACTCGGCCATGGCAATGTCGATGCCTTCGTAACGGCCGTCGGCGCGCAGCGAGGTGTAGGGCTTGTAGTCGCCGGTGGTGCACACGCTGAGGGTGCCGCGTTGCAGCACCTCATCCAGGCGCGACGGGGCGGGGTCGGCCAAGGCGCTGGTGGCCAGGGTTGCCAATACACACAGGGCTAGCGGAGCTTTCATGCGGTCGAGTCCTTGAGGCCGGGGCGGGGTGGCAGCCATTATTTCGAGGGCGGTGCGGGGTGGCAAGGCGCACAGGAGGGTTAGTCGTTTTGCGCTGGTGTTTTCGACCTTTTTTTCACGTTGCACTGGTTAAGCTGCGAATCAAGGTCGTACACCACCGTTTAACCCCTATGAGCGCATGATGTCGTCACAACCTCCCTCATCCATAGAGATCGAATACGCCGAGCGCTGTGACCGTGAGCACGCCCGGGTTTGCAGCGACACGCGCCCACCCGGGTTGCGGCGGCGTTTGGCGTCGTGGCGCGACGAATGGCTGGTGCGTCAGGCGTTGAAGGTTGCCGGCGAGCCGGGGCTGATCCTCGACCTGGCCTGTGGCTCGGGCCGGTTCTGGCCGGTGTTGGCTGAACACATCAACCGGGTGATCCTGGCGTCGGACAATTCCCAGGACATGCTCGATCACGCCGTTACCCACCATCCGGCGGCGTTGCTCAAACGCGTCAAGACGTTTCAAGGGTCGGCGTTTTCCATCGGCTTGTCGGCCAATGCCGTGGACTGCATTTTCTGCCTGGAGTTGTTTCGTCACGTGCCCAGCAGCGATGGGCGGTTGGCGTTGCTGCGTGAGTTTCACCGGGTCAGCCGTGACACGGTGATTATCTCCGTCAACTCACGCACGGCGGTGGAAGACGAGTTTCGCCAGGCAGGCTTCAAGGTCCTGAATCATCAGGAGTTCCTGCCGGGCTCGGGCCTGTGGCGGGTTTACGTTCTGCGTAAGAGAGGATAACTCCCGCCTGTCGGACTATTCTTCAGCTCTTGCCTGATTTTTCATGGTTGCCTGTGCACTGCGGATGCTCGTTAGCCCCTTTCGCGATATATACTGCGCGCCATTCTTCAAGGGAGAGCCGTGTGGCCATCGATATTCACTGGATCTGCGACAACGATAGCCTCGGCCAGCACTGCGCCGAATGGCAGCAGTTGCCATTCGTCGCCCTCGACACCGAATTCATGCGGGTCGACACCTTTTACCCCATTGCCGGGCTGATCCAGATCGGCGATGGCGTACGCGCTTACCTGATCGACCCCCTGACCATCGACAACTGGCAACCCCTGGCCGCCTTGCTGGAAAACCCAAGCGTCATCAAGGTGGTGCATGCCTGCAGCGAAGATCTTGAAGTCTTGCTGCGCCTGACCGGTAGCCTGCCGGTGCCGTTGTTCGACACCCAATTGGCGGCGGCTTACCTGAACCTCGGGTTCTCCATGGGCTACTCGCGCCTGGTGCAGGCCGTGCTCGACATCGATTTGCCCAAGGGCGAGACGCGTTCGGACTGGCTGCAGCGGCCACTCTCGCAGACGCAGATCAGCTACGCCGCCGAAGACGCGGTGCACCTGGCCGAGGTCTACACCCGCCTGCGCCCGAAGCTGTCCGATGACAAGTACGCCTGGGTGCTGGAGGACGGCGCCGAGCTGGTGGCCAACCTGCGCCGCGAAGTCGACCCGTACGAGATGTACCGCGACGCCAAGCTGGCGTGGAAACTGTCCCGTGCCCAGCTCGCTGTGCTGCGTGAACTGTGCGCCTGGCGCGAGCAGCAGGCCCGCGCCCGTGACCTGCCGCGCAATCGCATCGTTCGCGAGCACTCGTTGTGGCCCCTGGCCAAAACCCAGCCGGATAACCTCGCCGCGCTGGGCAAGATCGAAGACATGCACCCGCGCACCGTGCGTCAGGATGGCCAGTTCCTGCTGGACCTGATCAAACGTGCCGGCAGCGTGCCCATGGATCAGTGGCCGCCCGCCGTGGCCGAACCGCTGCCGGTGGACGCCGCCGCGCTGATCAAGCAACTGCGCACCCTGGGCCAGACGTTCGCCGAGCGCCTGGACATGGCGCCGGAACTGATGCTGCGCAAGAAAACCCTCGAAGCCCTGGTTAAAAGTGGCTACCCCGATGGGCCTTACCAATTGCCAGACTCGCTGCGTGGCTGGCGCCGCGAGTTGATGGGCCAGGCGCTGCTCGACAGCCTGGCCACTGCCGGAGAACAGCCTTGAAGCGTATTTGCTCCATTTATCGCAGCTTGAAAAAAGACGGCATGTACCTCTACGTGCTCAAAAGCGATGCTCTGGAGCGCGTGCCGGAGCCCCTGATGGCCGCCTTCGGCAAGCCGCACCACGCGTTCGACATGGTGCTGACACCGGAGCGCAAGCTGTCGCGCGAAGACATCCTGGTGGTGCTGGAAAACCTCGACAAGCAGGGCTACCACCTGCAAATGCCGCCGGCCGAGGACGAGTACATCGAACACTTGCCCGAAGAGCTGCTGCGCCGCAACGACCCGATGTGATCAATCAGTGCCCGTGTCAGGGCACAGGCTTCATGGAATCGTATTAGCGGGCGGTGGCCGTAAGGATGTGTGCGGCCGTCCGCACTGTTTTTGAAAGGTTTGAACCATGCGTGTTCTGATTGCTGAGCAGGATCACCCGCTCTACGCCCAATTGCTTAACGAAGCGGCGCCGGACCTGGAGGTGCTCACCAGCGGCGACTCGGCCGAGTTGTCGCGCCTGGCCGCCGATTGCCCGGTGTGGCTCGGCCAGCCGGACCTGTTGGCGACGCTGTTGCGCCAGGGCCATCGCCCGCAATGGCTGCAATCGACCTGGGCGGGCGTTACGCCGCTGCTGGCCGAAGGCTTGCCGCGCGACTATCGCCTGACCCGTGCGGTCGGCATTTTTGGCCAGGTCATGGCCGAGTTTGTCCTCACCTACGTGCTGGGCCACGAACGTGAAGTACTGGCGCGACTGGTCAGCCAGGTCGAGCGCAAGTGGGACAACCGCACCGGCCAGAGCCTGGCGGGGCGCAAGGTGTTGATCGTCGGCACGGGCGATATCGGCCAGAGCGTCGCCGAGTTCCTGGTGCCGTTTGGCGTCAAGCTGTATGGCATCGCCAGCACTGCCCGCGAGCAGGCGCCGTTTATCGAAGTGTCCGGTCTCGATCAATTGGGCCGCCTGGTGGGGGAGGTGGACTACGTGATCAACCTGCTGCCCAACACACCGAACACCCACGACCTGTATGACGCCGCGCTGTTCAGGCAATTCAAGCCGACGGGCTTGTTCATCAACGTCGGACGTGGGGTGGCGGTGGTCGACGCCGATTTGGTCGAAGCCTTGAAAGAAGGGCACCTGGCCGGTGCGGTGATCGATGTGTGCCGCCAGGAACCGCTGCCGCAGCGTCATCCCTTCTGGACCGCCTGGGGCCTGCTGTTGACCGGGCACAGTTCCGCGCCGACGTCGCCGCCGATGATGGTGGCGTTGTTTTTGGAGAACCTGCGGGCTTATCAAGCCAAGCAAACATTGCGCGGCGAAGTCAGCTTCGCGCGCGGTTACTGAGGCACTCTTGAGCCTTTTGCCATTGATATAAAGCCTGACATTTAAGCTGGAACTTCGTCCTTGGGTTTTTACACCCATTGGAAAGAGGCACCCGTGGGTGCCCTCGCCAGACGACTTTCCCAGCTATGGACAGGTAACCTCATGACGATCATCACGCCTTCGCGTGTCTTAACGCCGTCGATAACCCTCACACCCGCCCCGGTGTTGGTTACTCAACCCTCACCGACTGGCGAGCGAGCAAGCTCCACATCGGTACTCGACAATCCCGCCGCGTTGAGGCGTGCGTTCAGCGACAGCTGCGACTGGCAAACGCTGGCCAAGCACCTTCAGTCACTCTGGCAGGCGCTCGGCAGCGATTCTCGTTATACCGATGCTGACCTGACGCACCGCTTGAAAACCACCTTCATGAGCCTGTGTGACGAGCAAGGGCTGACCTCTGGCGCACGCGTCAGTCTCGAAGCGTTTCTACAGGGCAAGGGCCTGAGTGCTCCAGGGAACCTTGCCGCGCTGGGAGACCTGAAACAATGGGTTACCCGGCAGGCACAGGTCCACCCCCTGGGTAATTTCAGTGGCGCGCTGTCCTGGCCTATGCCGCCCAGCATCAAGGACCAGCGCTCGATCGTTTCGCTGGTGCAAGGCACAGCCTTCGCTGATGAGCGTAAAGGCACCTTGGGTTATCTGCTCAGCGGCAGTTCTGTGTCGGACGCCGATCTGCAAAAACCAACGCTCGCCATCGAAAAACTGCTCGGCTCGGCCAAAGCCCAGACACTGGGCCAGGCGATACAGACGCAACTGGGCGGTTATGCCACGCACAGCAGCCTCAATGAATACCTGCTGGCGGCTATCCACCTTGGCCTGGATCCGGAGTCGCTGGATGCCCCGGCGCCGAATACCGTCGCCGGGTTCGACCTGGCGCATGAAGCACACAGGGGGCAAGGTGCGCAGACGATCATCGACAATCTCGCCCGGCACTTGCTGGATAAAGGCCGGGTCACGGCACAAACCGCCAACCTGGGTGCCCGCCTGTTGCTGGCCAAAACGGCTCCGCAGTTTCTGGTCAAAGATATTCCGCGCAGTGTCACCTACGGCAGCCTCACCTGGGCTCAACTGGCGATTGCCACGGCGCGCATCGAAGCCGATTCGCCGGGGCGTTCGCTCAACCTCACGTACGCCCAGGTGCTGGCCTATGGCGAGCAGGTCGAGACCCGCGACGCTGTCCTTCAGGAAATCCAAAAAAAGGTCCTGACCGACTGGGGCGAAGCCAATGGCCTGCCGACGGGCGACGTATCCATCGAAACCCTGCGCATCACCTTCAACCGGCAGATGCAGGCACTGACCGCCGCCAGCAGCCAGGTGCAAACGCCGATTCCCAGGCGCCGCGAGATGGCGTTGGACGCCCTCAAGGCGGCGTTTCCAGACCTGGACCCTAAGCTTTTCGAAATACCGAGCCTGGTCCAAATATTTCGCAAACCGGGCCGCACCGGCCGGCATCCGGGCATACGCTCGATGTTGGACGTGGCGATGCACGGCGCCAAACTGGGCACCGATGAGCATTGGGAGTCCGCCGACAAACGCATCCCGGCGGCGAAGTTCTGCAGCCTGTTCGAAAGCGGCAGGCTGGATGTCGCGGCGTCCTTCAAGGCCGCGTATGACCAGGCGATCACTTCGCTTGAACAAGGTCAGCAAGGGTTGGCGGATTACTTGATCTCCACATTGCCGCCCCAAGACCGGAAAAACTTCGAATTCGGCCAGTTGGAGTTCTTCCACACCAGCCAGTACACCATGGCCATGGACTTTTTCACCAAGCCGAGCCTGAGAACCCGGGGCCATACCTTAAGGGTCAAGACCACACTCAATGGCGAAGTGAATATCTATGAAATCGACACCCGGCGCGCCACGATTGAACAACAGAGCCACTTGCGTTACCGCTACACCCCACCCTATACGGCCAAGAATCTGGAACACTTGAATGCCAATGTCATCACTAAAACGGTGCTGTTCGATCCGTTCAAAGATGAGGCCGATCAGGCCAGGGAGCGCTCGCCCGTCAACGCAGACAACCCAGCATTCGGCTCGACGCGAAGTGACTATATAGGCCGGGTATTCGCCAAATCCCTGGACCTGCACAACGACGATCTGTTGCAACAAGCCAGGGGTGTCACCTCCTTTGATAAAGACGCGGCGACGAATCGGGCGATTGGCGAGTTTTTCCTCAACCTCATCCCGTTGCGGTCGGCCATCGTCAACTTCAGCAACGGTAACGTCGGCGATGGCCTGTTTGACCTCGGCATGGATGTGATCGGCCTGGTGACGCTGGGGGCCGGCAAGGCCGCACAGGCAAGCAGAGTGCTGTCCAAAGGTATTTCCAGTTTCGGTGCGGTGACCAAGGTCGCGCGGTTTCTGGGGGCTACCGCGATCGAGGCATTCAACCCCTTCAGTGGCTTGGGAGGAGTGGCTCAGGGCGGCGCGCGTCTGGTTGCCCACGGCGCCGCCAAAGGTGTGGAGACGGTTAACAAGCTCAGAGGCGCCAGTGGCAGCTACGACCTGCTCAAAGCCGCCAGCAAACACTACGGTGAGGCGGCCATTGGCAGCCTCACCACAGCGGGTCGAAGCATCGAAAACGGCGCTGTGCTGCACAACGGCAAATGGTACGGTTTCGACCCCGACAGGATGCGGCCCTACGGTGCTCCCCTTGAAGGATTCACGCCAAGCACCCGGGCCGTGGACGGTGTGATCAGCCCCGCGACCATCGAGCCCGCCAGGGCATTGGGCAATACACAATTTGCCAGCTACCAGGTGCCGGCCTCGCGCATTGCCGGGCTCACGCCTGACAGCCGAGGTGTGTACGTCGCCGCTGACGGCATTCGTCGCACATCCGTCACACTGACAGTACCGGCTTGAGTGCCGTGTACGAAGTACGCCAGGTTACGCGCACGGTGGACGGGGCCGTGCAGGCGCGGATCTATCACAACAACCGGCAAACGCCGCTGCTGGTCGAGCATGTCCAGGGTGACCAATGGCGACGTCTCGGCGCACAAGGGGGTACCCAGCCGTCGGTCAAATCGGATCTTGGGCCTGAGATCGGCCGGGGCGAAGAGGCTGTCATCTACGCCAGCCTGGATGGCAAAAGTGTTTATAAAGACCTGGGGCCAACACGGCTAACCACTGCCGAGGGCTACACCAATATGGAGGTGGTGAACTTGAACAAGTACTACGGTGAGGGCTTTGCCGTGGTGGTGGTTGATGAGGGGCGTAAGTACTTGAAGATGGGCAGGATCGAGGGCGTGGACCTCAGCCAGTTTGAAAAGGGCGATCTACCCGCGCGTGCGCGGTCCTTGCTCGACGACGCATTCGCAGAAATGGAAGCGAAGGACATTTTCCATAACGACCCGCAGTTGAAAAATTTCATATACAGCGCAAAAGACAACAAGGTGTATCCCGTGGACATGGATGGCCTGTCTGCCGAGTTTATGGTGGCGGGCGCCATTGACGTGTACAACCGGAAAAAGCAAAAGGCCCGCAGGGAGTTCAGCGAACTCATCACCCAAGCGGCTTGATCATCCGGCGGTGCAGAAGCTGCATCCTTGGGGATGCAGCTTCATCAGGCATCAAAGACTGAAATCACCCTCGGACACCAACTCGCTCAACGGCTTGCGCGGGCTCGGTACTTCGCGGCCTTGCAGATACTCCGGCAGGGTCGATTTGTCGCCCAGCTTGCCAATCGCCACGGCCGCGTGCAGGGCATAACCGTCTGGAATCTTCAGTTCCTTGCGTGTCAGTTCCTGATCGAAGCCGGCCATGCCGTGAGTGTGCCAGCCGCTGAGGCTGGCCTGCAGCGCCAGGTGGCCCCAGGCCGAGCCGGTGTCGAAGGTGTGCCACAGCGCCGGGGTTTCTTCGGTGGCGCCGGGGGCGATGAAGTCGGTTTTCGAGGCGATGATCACCAGGGCTGACGCGTGCTGCGCCCAGCCGCGGTTGAATTCATTGAGCAAACCCAGGAAACGCGCCCAGTCCGGCGTGTCGCGGCGCGCGTAGAGAAAACGCCACGGCTGCGAGTTGTACGCCGACGGCGCCCAGCGTGCGGCTTCGAAGAAACTCAGCAGGGTGTCCTTCGGGATACTCTCGCCGGTAAACGCGCGGGGCGACCAGCGGTCGGTAAATTGGCTGTGGATCGGGTGGTCGGCGACGCGTGGGTTAGTGCTCATGAACGGTTCCTGATGGTCAATTCTGCGCTCAAAGCTACTGCGCGCCCGCTAGACTGACAAGTCTTGTAACGCCGCCAGTCGCAAGCACTTGGTTCCAAGGGCCTGGGGCACTAGACTGGCGGCCTTTTCACCGACCGATACCGATGTAGAGCCATGGCCGCCAAAGTCGAACCTTTCTGGATACGCAAAACCCTTGAGCAACTCGACCAGGAGGAATGGGAGTCGTTGTGCGACGGTTGTGGCCTGTGCTGCCTGCAAAAGCTTGAGGATGAAGACGACAACAGCGTCTATTACACGCGGATCGCCTGCAAACTCCTCGACCTCAAAACCTGCCAGTGCACCGATTACCCCAACCGCCGTGCCTCGGTGCCCGACTGCATCCAGCTCACCCCAGGCCAGGCCGACCAGTTCAAGTGGCTGCCGCCCACCTGCGGCTACCGCCTGGTCAGCGAGCGCAAGGACTTGCCGTTGTGGCACCACCTGGTCTGCGGCGACCGCGACGCCGTGCACCACGAACGCATTTCCCAGTCCGGACGCATGCTCAGCGAAGGCAGCGTTCCCGAGGACGACTGGGAGGATTACCTGATCTTCCGCGCGGGCTGAACAAGGAGTGTGTATGAGGGGGGCAATCCAGCTGGCGGCAAGCCTGATGCTGCTGGCGCTGAGCGGCTCGGCCTGGTGCGCGAAGAAAGTCGACCTGGACTATCACGTCAAGTTGTTGCCCCAGACTGATCAGGCCGAGGTCCGCGTCAGCCTGTCCCAGGGTTCGGCGGTGCGCAGCCTGGACTTAGACCTCGGCAACAGCGGCGACTACAGCGACTTCAAGGCCGACGGACAGTGGAAGGTCGCCGGCAGCCGCGGGCGGTGGCAGCCCGGCGCCGAGAAATCCAGCCTGACCTACCGAGTGCGCCTGACCCGTGCGCGCAAACCGGGTATGTATGACGCACGGATGACCCCGAGCTGGGCGTTGTTTCGTGGCGAAGACCTGGTGCCGCCCGCACGTCTGGACCAGCAGGACGGCGTCGAGCTGGTATCGCGCCTGATGTTTGAACTGCCGCCCGGCTGGAAAAGCATTGAAACCGCCTGGCCGCGCATCGGCAAAAACAAATTCCGCATCGATAACGTTTCTCGCCTGTTCGACCGACCCTCCGGCTGGATGCTCGCCGGCACCCTGGGCAGCCGCCGTGTGCGCCTGGGCGAAACCGACGTTACCGTGGCCTCGCCCAAGGGCCAGGCCATGCGCCGCATGGATGTGCTGACCTTGCTGACGTTCGTCTGGCCCCAGGTGGAAGCGGCGTTCCCGCGTCATCCGGCCAAGCTGCTGGTGGTGGGGGCCAGTGACCCGATGCGCCGTGGCGCGTTCGCGGCACGTGACTCGATTTACCTCAACAGCCGTACACCGCTGGTCAGCGAAAATGGCAGCAGCCCGTTGATGCGTGAAGTGGTGCAGGCTATCGGCCGTTTCAACGACCACGATCGCAGCGATTGGATCAGTGAGGGCTTGGCGGAGTATTACGCCATCGACCTGGTGCGGCGTGCCGGGGGGATCACCGATGAGCGATATCAAGCGATACAGGCGCGTTTGACCAGGGAAGGCAAGGACGTCACCACGCTACGCGGTGAACACGTCAACGGCGCGACGGTGTCCCGGGCGGTGCTGGTCATGCAGGAGCTGGACCGCGAGATTCGGGTTAAAACCCATAACAAGCGCTCGCTGGATGATTTGACGCAGGCGGTGATGCGTGTCGAGACCGTCAACACCCAAGACTTCGTTAAATTGGCCGAGAGTATCCTTGGCGAATCGTCTGTGGTGCTGGATTCCAAACTTCTACGCTGATTCCTGGCCCTGCACAAAACAAAATGTGGGAGGGGCGGTGCCCCTCCCACATTTTGATCTCCAATAGTTTGGAGACTGAGTTCAGTTGGGGGTCTTCACCGCTTTCTCAGCCGCCACTTCCGCCTTGGTCTTCAAGTTCCTCAGCTCTTCACCCGCGCGTTCGATCTTGGTGCGCACGCTGTTCATTTCCTGGCGACCTTGCTCCAGCTTGGCCTTGAGCGAGCTGTGCCCGGTAAAGCCGCGGGCCAGCGCCACGCCGCCAATCGCTACCTGGATCAAGCCGAAAATCCCGCCACGGCGCAGGCCTTTGCCCACCATCATCACGCCACCGGCGACCGAGCCGATACGCTCCCAGCCGTGCACGTTTTGCGTGGGTTGGGTCTGGAAAGGCGTGTGTTCGATGACGGGGCGCAAGGTTGTGCTGTCGCTCATGATCGTTCTCCAACAGGGCTAGTGATAGGTAGATGACTGCTCGCAGGTGTCGGATGTTCCAAGAAAATCAGTACTTGGGGCCCGAACGGGTGTTGTTGCCTTTAGCCATCCGGTCATAGAGCACCACGTTGACGGTGGCGGCGAGGTTCATGCAACCGGTGGTCGGGATGTAGACCACGTCTTCACACCAGTCGCGAATCTCTTTGTCCAGCGAGCCGTCTTCGGGGCCGAAGATGTATAGCGCACGGTCGGGGTGGGTGTATTCGGGCAGCGGGCGGGCGCCTTCCACCAGTTCCACCGCGACCGGAATGCAGCCCAGAGGCAGGATTTTTTTCAGGTCGTCGATGCCGATCAGCGGGATGTCGTGGTGGACTTTCTTGGTGTCAGTGATGAAGTCCCGGGCGCGCTCGTAACGCACGCCGGTGTAGAACACCGAGGCTACGCCATAGCAACCGGCGGCGCGCATCACCGAACCGACGTTTTCGGGGGATTTGGGGTTATACAGGCCGATGCAGCTGTAGCGTTTATTGCCCACGGGGGTGCCTTTAAAAAGGCAGCATTATAGCGGCAAGCTACAAGCTGCAAGTTAAAAGCAGAGTGGCTTTTTCTTGCAGCCTTCAACTTGCAGCTGTCAGCTGTCTTTTTTCATCAACCCCGCCAACGCCGCAAAGGGGTTATGAGTTGCTTTGGCAATGGTCGGACTGCTGGTGGAACCCTCGCCAAAATACTGTTGGTCGGTGTAGCGCGAGTGTTCATTGTCGTGGCAATACAGGCACAGCAACTCCCAGTTGGAGCCGTCCTGGGGATTGTCATCGTGATTGTGGTTGCGGTGGTGTACGGTGAGTTCGCTCAAGCGCTTGCCGGCGAATTCACGGGCGCAACGGCCGCACACGTGGGGGTACATCTTCAGGGCTTTGTCGCGGTAGCCCATTTCGCGGTCGCGCTGGGCATCGGCGAGGATGCGGTCCAGCTTGGCGGTGTGAGAGGGCGGGTTGGTCGAGCTCATCATGGCTCCTGTCTGGTGGGTCACGGATAACCTTGATTCTAGCCGTCGGCGCCCATTTGTAGTATCGGTTCATGCAATTCACCAGGATGAGAGACCTATGCGTTGGCACATATGGACAGTTGCACTGCTATTGGGCGCCCTGTCGGCCCAGGCCCAGGCGTTCTCGACGCCCAGGCCCGGCCAGATAGTTGAGGTCACCCTCGAACAACTGCACCCGACCCAGGCCGTGGTCGGCTTCGACCAGATCGACTACAGCCTGGGGCTGTTCGCCGATAAACCCGCCAAGGCGTTTGATGAGTACTGCCAAACCAACGGCCAGGGCGAAGCCGACAAGGTGCCCAAGCACGCTGACTTGCATAAACCCGAAAGCTTCACCTGCAAAGACCCGGTGGGCACTCATCCCGAGGACATGAAAACCGTGGTGGTCGGCCCCGGCGGCCAGTTGTACCTGACCGACGGTCATCACAGCTTCACCACCCTGTGGGAAACGCCCGGCGCCGGCCCTCGGTTAAAGATGTGGGTCAAGGTGACGGACGACTTCAGCAACAGCCCGGACCTCGCCACCTTCTGGCGGCGCATGGAGGCGGCCCGCAAGGTCTGGCTCAAGGACAGCAAGGGCCACCCTCTGTCGCCCACGCAACTGCCGGCCCATCTTGGGTTCAAGAGCCTGCAGGACGATACCTTTCGCAGCCTGGTGTATTTCACGCGCAAGGCCGCCTATGGCAAGCCGGAGGCGGGGGAGGTCGCCCCGGAATTCCTGGAGTTCTATTGGGGTAACTGGCTGCGCACGCAGATTGATCTGGGCCGGTACGACCTGAACAAAAAAGGCGGCTACAAGGATGCGATCAAAGCGGTGGCCAAGCGCATGGTCAGCCTGGCACCCGGCGCACAGGTCGGCGACAGCGGTTTCACCGCGCAGCAACTGGGCGGCATGAGCAAGCTGGACCGCGAAGAGTTGGAAAAGACCTTCGACAAGAAAATCCCGTACGTCATCGACTACCGCAATTCCCACAACTGAACAGGGATCAAAATGATGGGAGGGGCTTGCCCGATAGCGGTGGTTCAGTTGAAACATCTCTGACTGACCCACAGCTATCGGGGGCAAGCCCCCTCCCACATTGATCTTCAGTGTTTGGTTAGTGGTGCTCAGCCCTTGAGCTTTTCCGCAACCCAGATGGTGTGCCGGGTGCCCTTGTTGCCATGGGCAAACACCTGCACTTCCTCGGCCTTGAAACCGGCCTTGCGCAGTTTGTCGCTAAACAGTTTGTCGGCGCTGGCTGACCACACGGCCAACACGCCCTTGGGCCGCAAGGCCTTGGCGCAGGCGGCCAGGCCACCGGCGGAATAGAGCCAGCTGTTGGCTTTTTGCGTGAGGCCTTCGGGACCGTTGTCGACGTCGAGCATGATCGCGTCAAAGCCCTGGGGCTCGGCTTGCAGCACCTTGGCCACGTCTTCCAGGCGGATCACCGTGCGCGGGTCGAGCAATGGGCGCCCGGACTTTTCGCCCAGCGGCCCACGGTTCCATTCCACGACGCCGGGCACCAGTTCCGCCACCACCACTTCGGCGGTCTTGCCCAGATGCTTGAGCGCGACGCCAGGGTAAAGCCCATGCCCAGGCCGCCGATCAGTACTCGTGAACCCGGGCGGCCAGCGACCTTGCGACAGGGTATTTCGGCCAGCGCGTCTTCGGAGCCGTGCATGCGCGTATTCATCAGCTGGCCGCCGTCACCGCCCTGGATCTTGATGACAAAATCTTCACCGTATTCGAACAGGCACAAGGCACCGCCGTTATCGGGGATCGGGGTGGTGTCGAGCAGAACGAAACGTTTCATGGAAATCTCATTGGGAAGGGCATTCTTGCGCGGTTGGGAGTAGCCTTACGACATTCCGGTCAGGCCATGGAGCCATCGATGAAGTGCAGCATTCTAACGGTCATTGTGTTGAGCGCGCTCGCCTGCGGTGCAGCGCAGGCTCAGGAGTTGCAAACCGTACCGGTCGCCCCCGCGCCAACCTCCGGCGCGCCGGGCACGCCAACGCCGACGCTGTACCCGCAAGTCACGCCGCCGGCATTGCCCAAGACCAACGGCTCGCCGCCCCTGGCGCCGATTGTGTTGCCGACGCCGCCAAAGGACCAGACGGTGCCCGGTCTGCAGCAGAACGACAGCAAGCCGAAGACCCCCGGCGGTTAAAACTGTTGGTTGATTAATTGCCCATCCGCCATGCGCAGGCGTTTGGACAAGGCAATCGCAATGGCGCGGATGATCTTGGCGGCAATCCTCGGGGCTTCGTTAAGCATCTTTTCCAGGGAGTCCTTGCCCAGGTTCAACAGCACGCAGTCACTGGCCGCCACGCAACTGGCGGAGCGTCGCTCGCCGTCGAGTACCGCCATTTCACCGAAGGCCCGGCCACTGCGCAGGGTCGCGATGGTCAAGCGTTGGCCTTCGTGATTGGTTTTCTGCACCGCCACCTGGCCGCTGTGGATGATGCACATGAAGGTGCCGGCATCGCCTTCGAGGAAGATCGTTTCATCACGGGCAATGGTGCTGATGTTGAAGTAGCCGGCGGCGATGTGAAAATCCTCCGGCAACAGCGGGTCGAACAGGCCGCAGTCCATGAGCATGGCGCGGATTTCTGTTTGTAGAGAAGCGCTCATTAAAGTCGATAGTGCCATGGCAGCAATCTTGATCCATCAATCAGTCGGCGTCCTGTGTTCAGACAGGACCGCTGCCCTAAGTTCCTTAAATCAACCCCAGCGCCTTGAACATAAATGCATATTCGAGCGCTACGTCACGTAATCCCTGGTAACGCCCGCTCATGCCGCCGTGGCCGGCACCGAGTTCGGTCTTGAGCAACAGCAGGTTGTCATCCGTCTTGGTGTCACGCAGCCTGGCCACCCATTTGGCCGCTTCCCAGTACTGCACGCGGCTGTCGTTGTAGCCGGCGATCACCAGCAGGTGCGGGTAGGCCTGGGCGCGGACGTTCTCGTACGGCGCGTAGGCCTTGATGCGCGCATACACTTCAGGCTCTTCGGGGTTGCCCCATTCGTCGTACTCGGTGATGGTCAGCGGCAGTTCCGGGTCGAGCATGGTGTTGAGCACATCGACAAACGGCACTTCGGCAATCGCCGCCTGGAACAATTCGGGGCGCTGGTTGAGCACCGCGCCGATCAACAGGCCGCCGGCGCTGCCGCCGCTGATCGCCAGTTGACTGGACGTGGTCAGGCCCTGGGCGATCAGGTGTTCGGCGCAGGCGATAAAGTCGCTGAAGGTGTTCTGCTTGTGCTCCTGCTTGCCGTTGCGGTACCAGGCTTCACCCAGCTCGCCGCCGCCGCGCACGTGGGCGATGGCAAACGCCACGCCACGTTCGAGCAGGCTCAGGCGCGCATGGGAAAACCACGGGTCGAGGCTCGAACCGTAGGCGCCATAGCCGTACAGGTACAGCGGCGTGGCTTTGCCGAGTTGGTCGCGCTTGACCACCAGGCTGATCGGCACCTGGGTCCCGTCGGCGGAGGTAGCCCACAGGCGTTGGCTCACGTAGTCGTCGGCGTTGAACACGCCCAATACCGGAGTTTCCTTGAGCACCTGCTGCGCGCCGCTGGCCAGTTCCAGCTGACGCACCTGGGCCGGGCGATTGAGAGCCTCATACCGCAGGCGAATTTTGTCGCTGACAAATTCCAGGCTGTTCTGTACGTAGAGGCTGTAGGCAGCGTCGGGCAATTCCACGCGATACGCAGGCACGCCCTGCGGGTGCACTTCGATCACCGGCAGGCCACCGATGCGCAGGCTCAGGGTCATGGCGCCGGTATTGAGGCTCACGCCGTCGAGCATCACGTCATCGCTGTGGGGGATCAGGTTTTGCCACTCATCCTCGGTAGGCACATCGCCAATGTCGGTTGCAACGAACAGCGCATAGTTGATGCCATCCCGGTTGCTGCGGATAAACCAGGTCCACGCGCCATTCAGTTGGCCGTGGTCGACGTCGTATTCGTGGTCCTCGACCCGAGGCGCCAGGCAGGTGAAGGCCAGGTGCGGCTGGTCGGCGTCCAGCGCCCAGACTTCGCTGGTGGTCTTGCTGCCCAGGGCCAGCAGCAACTGGCGCTCGGAGCTGGAACGGTAGCAGTGCAGGAAAAAACGTCCGTCAGGCTCGTGGAACACTTCCTGCGCCGCCGTGCCGTCCAGGCGATAGCGATACAGCTTGTGCGGGCGGTGGGTGTCATCCAGCTCGCCAAAGAACAGGGTCAGGCTGTCATTGGCCCAGGTCATGCTGCCGTCGCAGTCCTGAAACTCCAGTTCGCTGACCTTGCCGTTGGTCAATTCCTTCACGAACAGGGTGTAGATCTCATCGCCGCTGGTGTCGAGGCTGTAGGCCAGGCGCTGGTGGTCGGGGCTGATGCTGAACGCGCCGAGGGAAAAGAAGCCACCGTTGGCCAGTTCGTTCGGGTCCAGCAGCAGCTCTTCGCTGCTCTCGTCCACCTGGTTACTGTCATCGGCGGGGCGGTGGCAGCGGTAGTGGCGGGCGTACTCGTCGCCGGCGGTGGTGCGTGTGTAATACAGGTACGGGCCCCAGGGCGAGGGCAGCGACAGGTCGGTTTCGAGGATACGGCCCTTGATCTCTTCAAACAGGCTTTCACGCAATGCGCCCTGATCGGCGAGTTGGGCTTCCTGCCAGGCGTTTTCGGCCTTGAGGTAATCGAGTACTTCGCGGTTGTCACGCTCTTGCAGCCAGGCGTACGGGTCTTGGCCTGGGGCCTTGCGGGCGATTGGGGCGGTTGAGGTAGGCATGGAACACTCTCTGTCTGGCGGACGGTGGCAGGCATTGCAGCCGCGACACGCAAAAGCCGTTATCATAGCCGCCTCTTTGCCAGCCTTGCCATGGACACCATGACCGAGAACGACTATCTGACCGCTTGGGGCCTTTACGCCTTCGCCGCTTTGGGCTGCCTGTTGGTGTGGTGGCGCATGACCCGCTGGATCTGGCGCTGGCTGCGTGAGCCGTTGCAGCTGCTGATGGCGGTGCTGCTGTTCAGCCCGACCATCGTCGACCCGGTCAAGACCCAGTTCGCGCCGGCCGTGGCCATCACCGCCCTGGACCTGGTGCTCAAGGTCGGTAACAACGCCTGGCGGGCGATTTCCGACCTGTTCATGTACACGATGATCGCCTTTGGCGTGTACCTGGTGTTTGTGTTGATCCGCTGGCCCATCGAGCGCGCGGCCAATGCGCGCCGTGAGCGCAAGGCCGCCACGGATGCCGCGTTGGCCGCCGAGCCGCACGAGGATGACGACGAGCCATTCCGTCGTCCGGCCCCGGTGAGCGGTATGCGGGTCGAACCGCGCCTTTAACGTTGCAGCGAGAGCCCTGGCATGTGTGAATTATTGGGCATGAGTGCCAACGTCCCTACCGACATCGTGTTCAGCTTTACCGGGCTGATGCAGCGCGGTGGGCGCACCGGCCCGCACCGCGACGGGTGGGGCATTGCCTTCTACGAGGGCCGTGGCCTGCGTCTGTTCCAGGACCCGGCCGCCAGCAGTGAATCGGAAGTCGCCCTGCTGGTGCAGCGTTATCCGATCAAGAGTGAAGTGGTCATCGGCCATATCCGCCAGGCCAACGTGGGCAAGGTGAGCCTGGCCAACACCCATCCGTTCGTGCGCGAGCTGTGGGGGCGCAACTGGTGTTTTGCGCACAACGGCCAACTGGCGGACTTCAGCCCTCGCGCCACCTTCTATCGACCGGTGGGCGATACCGACAGCGAAGCGGCCTTCTGCGACTTGCTCAACCGTGTGCGCGAAGCCTTCCCCGAACCGGTGGACATCGAGCAAATGCTGCCGGACCTGATTGCCGCCTGCGCCGAATACCGCAGCAAAGGCGTGTTCAATTGCCTGCTCAGCGATGGCGACTGGCTGTTCTGCTACTGCTCGACCAAATTGGCGCAGATCACGCGTCGTGCCCCGTTTGGCCCGGCGCGCTTGAAAGATGTCGACGTGATCGTCGATTTTCAAGCCGAAACCACCCCCAATGACGTCGTGACAGTGATCGCCACCGAGCCGTTGACCGACAACGAAAACTGGACCCGCTACGAACCGGGCCAATGGAGCCTGTGGCGACGCGGTGAATGCGTCAGCCAGGGCATTACCGAGTAAGGATATCGATCATGCTGCTCAGCTATCTGCGGTTGGTGCTGTTTGCCATTGGCCTGTTGGTCGGCGTGCAAGTGCCGGGGTTTATCAACGACTACGCCAAGCGCGTCGAAGCCCACCTGATCGAGGCCCAGACCGGCCTGCGCGGGTTTGAAGCCACCGCGCAGCAATTTTTCAAGGGTGACTTGCAGGCCCTGGTGGCGCACTACCGCGCCAGCGATGATCCGGTGTTCCAGAGCGACGCCAACAGCCTGGGCGCCATGCTCGATCGCCAGGTGGCGTTGGATAAACAATTCCAGGCCATGCAAGGCCCGTGGTACATCCGCGCGCTGCAGGTGGCGGTGGCGGCCGACCCGGACATTCGCCTGGAAACCTGGAACGGCTACAGCTACCAGATCCTGCTGACGCCAGAGGCGATGGGCTGGGGGCTGGGCGGGGCGATGCTGTTGTCGTTCGGCCTGGAATGCCTGTTCCGTTTGATCGACTGGATCGTGTTGGGCGGCAAACGCATGCGCCAGAGCCGGCCGATTGAAGAACGGGACCTCAAGGGCCTCTAACCAACACCTCGGTCCAATGTGGGAGGGG
>NZ_JAFHKI010000069.1 GCF_016937615.1 Pseudomonas lactucae
CTACACCCTGTACGCCTACGCCTCGTTGCAGGCCCTGGCCGCCGGTTTCAAACGGCGCCAAGTCCAACAAGGGTGAAGACGCCGCCAAATGGCTGAAGGCTCACCCGGTCAAGACCGTGATGGGCGAGAAGACCTGGGACGCCAAGGGTGACCTGAAAGTGTCCGACTACGTGGTTTACCAGTGGGATAAAGAAGGCAAATACCACCAGCTGGAAAAGCAGAAGTAAGGCATAGCGCCCCCGTCCAAATGTGGGAGGGGGCTTGCCCCCGATGACGGTGTGTCAGCCACTGCATGTGTAAACTGACCCACTGCAATCGGGAGCAAGTCGAATCGTCGTACCGCCCCTCCCACATTGACCGCATTGCCACATGGGATCAGGCGGTAGGTTTTAATGCAGGCTCTTCCACCGGCACATGCATCCGATTCCGATTCGCCAACGTCGGAAACAGTTTGATCCACACCCCGGTCACCACCAGCGTACCGATCCCGCCCATGACCACCGCGGGCACGGTGCCGAACCAATGGGCGGTGATGCCGGATTCGAACTCACCCAACTGGTTGGACGCGCCGATAAACAGGCCGTTGACCGCACTGACCCGTCCGCGCATTTCATCCGGCGTTTCCAACTGCACGAAGGACGCGCGGATGACCATGCTGATCATGTCCGCCGCGCCCAGCACCACCAGCACCGCCAGGGAAAACCAGAACGAGGTGGACAGGCCGAAGGCAATGGTCGCCACGCCGAATACGCCGACGGCGGTGAACATCACGCGGCCCACCTGGCGGTCGACCGAAAACCGTGCCAGCCACAGCGACATCAACAACGCACCCACCGCCGGCGCCGAACGCAACAGGCCCAGGCCCCATGCGCCAGTCAGCAGGATGTCCTTGGCAAACACCGGCAGCAGCGCGGTGGCGCCACCCAGCAGCACGGCGAACAGGTCGAGGGAAATCGCGCCGAGAATGTCCGGGCGGCTGCGGATAAAGCGGATGCCGGCCAGCAGCGAATCCAGGGTGGCCTTGCCTTTGTTCAGCGGCGTCTGGCGGGCGGCAGGTTGAGGGTCAGCCCGCAGGCGATGAGGTACAGCACCACCGTGGGGCCATACACCCAGACACTGCCGAACGCATACAGCAAACCGCCCAGCGCCGGGGCGACGATGGTCGCCAGTTGCTGGGCCGATTGCGACGAGGCCACGGCCCGCGGGAACAGCGCGCTGGGCACGATACTCGGCAACAGCGCCTGGGTGGTGGGCATTTCGAAGGAGCGGGCGGCGCCGAGCAGGAAGGCGAGGATGAAGATCATCTCGCGGGTCACGTTGCCGGTCAGGCCGCCAATGGCCAGGGACAGCGCGATCAACGCCTGCACGGTCTGGCAGATGGCGGCGACTTTGCGTCGCTCATAGCGGTCGGCCACATGCCCGGTGTGCAGCATGAATAGCACGCGCGGCACGAACTCCACCAGGCCGACCAGGCCCAGGTCCAGCACGTTGCCGGTCAGTTGGTAGAGGTTCCAGCCGATGGCCACGGTGAGCATCTGGAAGCCGCTGGCGGTGAAGATCCGCGCCAACCAGAACGCAATGAAAGGGCGGTGGTGACGCAACAGCAACGCGGGTTCACTAGGCATCGGGAATTCAGGTCAACGGCCGAAGGGAAGGGCGAGATTAGCATCAAGCTGTAACAATTAGTTGCAAGAACAGCACTGAGGCAAGCTGTCACGCGGCAAAAGACCACATAACCGCACACACAAAATCGGACTACTCTTTGAGCAATGCTTGATCCAGATCAAAACCTGCCAGGGGATTGGTCTGGCGGCCGCAAGGCCAGACGCCCTGCGTAGTGGGTTAAAAAAAGAAACGAATTGAAATTCGCCACACTCCATATCCGTGGGGGCAGTGGGTGCAGGCTCCCGCCCGCAGCCGGTATTACCTGACAGAGGAAGACTTATGTTCGGTTTGGAGGCGCTCGATCTCGCCCGAATTCAATTTGCATTCACCATCTCGTTCCACATCCTGTTCCCGGCGATCACCATCGGCCTGGCCAGTTACCTCGCGGTGCTGGAAGGCTTGTGGCTCAAGACCCACAACGACACCTACCGTGACCTCTACCATTTCTGGTCGAAGATATTTGCCGTCAACTTCGGCATGGGCGTGGTCTCCGGCCTGGTCATGGCTTATCAGTTCGGCACCAACTGGAGTCGCTTCTCGGACTTTGCCGGCGCCGTCACCGGTCCGCTTCTGACGTATGAAGTGCTCACGGCCTTCTTCCTCGAGGCCGGTTTCCTTGGTGTGATGCTGTTCGGCTGGAACAAGGTGGGGCGCAACCTGCACTTCTTCTCCACCGTCATGGTGGCGGTGGGCACGTTGATCTCAACGTTCTGGATTCTCTCGTCCAATAGCTGGATGCAGACCCCGCAGGGCTTTGAAATCGTTGATGGCCGGGTGATTCCAACCGACTGGTTCGCCGTCGTTTTCAATCCGTCGTTCCCCTATCGCCTGGCGCACATGGCCACGGCGGCCTTCGTGGCCACGGCGTTCTTCGTCGGCTCGTCGGCGGCCTGGCACTTGCTGCGCGGCAAGGACAACCCGGCGATCCGCAAAATGCTCTCGATGGCCATGTGGATGGCGCTGATCGTAGCGCCTATCCAGGCGGTGATCGGTGACTTCCATGGCCTCAACACCCTTGAGCACCAGCCGGCGAAAATCGCCGCGATTGAAGGTCACTGGGAAAACAAAGGCAATGAGCCCACCCCGCTGATCCTGTTCGGCTGGCCTGATATGAAGGCTGAAAAAACCAAATACGCGGTGGAAATCCCCTACCTGGGCAGCCTGATCCTGACCCACTCGCTGGACAAACAGGTGCCGGCGCTCAAGGAGTTCCCGCCTGAGGATCGCCCGAATTCGACCGTGGTGTTCTGGTCGTTCCGGGTCATGGTCGGCCTGGGCTTTTTGATGATCTTCACCGGGCTGTTCAGTTTGTGGCTGCGTCGGGGCGGCAGGATGTACACGTCCAAACCGTTCCTGTACCTGGCGCTGTGGATGGGCCCGTCCGGCCTGATCGCGATTCTTGCCGGTTGGTTTACCACCGAAATCGGCCGTCAGCCGTGGGTGGTCTACGGGTTGATGCGCACGGCGGATGCGTCCTCCGGGCATAGCCTGGCGCAGATGACGATCACCCTGGTGTTGTTCGTGGTGGTGTACTTCGCGCTGTTCGGCGCCGGGTTGGGCTACATGATGCGCCTGGTGCGCAAAGGTCCTGTGACGTACGAAGTCACCGAGCCGACCCACGGTGGCCCTGGCCAGAAACGTACGCCGGCCCGTCCTTTGTCTGCTGCCGATGATGGCACCGACAACGACCACGACGACATCCAGCACAAGGGGCATTGAGATGGGTATTGATCTTCCGCTGATCTGGGCTGTGATCATCATTTTCGGGATCATGATGTACGTGGTCATGGACGGCTTCGACTTAGGGATCGGCATCCTGTTTCCGTTCGTGAAGGGCAAGACCGACCGTGACGTGATGATGAACACCGTGGCGCCTGTGTGGGACGGCAACGAAACCTGGCTGGTACTGGGAGGCGCGGGGTTGTTCGGCGCGTTCCCGCTGGCCTATTCGGTGGTGTTGTCGGCGTTGTACCTGCCGTTGATCCTGATGTTGATCGGGTTGATCTTCCGGGGCGTGGCGTTCGAGTTCCGCTTCAAGGCCAAGGACCACAAGCGGCACCTGTGGGATAAGGCTTTCATCGGCGGTTCGCTGGCGGCGACGTTCTTTCAGGGCGTGGCGTTGGGAGCATTCATCGATGGGATTCCGGTGGTGAACCGCCAGTTTGCCGGTGGCTCGCTGGACTGGTTGACACCGTTCACGATGTTCTGTGGCGTGGCGCTGATCGTGGCCTATGCCTTGCTCGGCTGCACCTGGCTGATCATGAAGACCGAAGGCAAGTTGCAGGAACAGATGCACAACCTGGCGCGGCCGTTGGCGTTCGTGGTGCTGGCGGTGATTGGTATCGTCAGTATCTGGACGCCGCTGACGCACGCGGAAATCGCCGGGCGCTGGTTCACCCTGCCAAACCTGTTCTGGTTCCTGCCGGTGCCGGTCCTGGTGTTGGTGACGATGTACGGGTTGATCCGCGCCGTAGCGCGTAATGCGCACTACACGCCGTTCCTGCTGACGCTGGTGCTGATCTTCCTCGGCTACAGCGGCCTGGGCATCAGCCTGTGGCCGAACATCATTCCGCCCTCGGTATCGATCTGGGACGCGGCCGCACCGCCGCAAAGCCAGGGCTTCATGCTGGTGGGCACCTTGTTCATCATCCCGTTCATCCTGGGCTACACCTTCTGGAGTTACTACGTATTCCGCGGCAAGGTCACCCACGAAGACGGTTATCACTAGGAGGTCGTCCCATGTCCGGCAAACCGACGTTGCAGGAGATTGAACAGGCCGAGAAACAGCCGCTGTGGCGGCGCCTGGGGTGGCTGGCGATGATCTGGACCGGCAGTGTGCTGGCCCTGTTTGTCGTGGCCAGCCTGATGCGCATGTTCATGAATGCGGCCGGCCTGACCACTCACTGACATCCCGATCCGGGCCTTGCGGCCCGCTGCCTGCTGACTTAAGGGGCAAGCCCTGCTCTTGTTCTGCAAGGGCAGGGTTTTTTTATTTGCGCGCCTTGAGGATGACGAATTTCGGTGTCGCCGACACTTGCTCGACACCGCGGAACAAGCGCGCCAACTTGCTGTGATAACCCAAGTGACGGTTGCCGACTATGTAGAGGGCACCGCCGACCACCAGGGCTTCGCGGGCCTGCTGGAACATGCGCCAGGCGAGGAAGTCGCCGACCACCTGCTGCTGGTGGAACGGCGGGTTGCACAGCACCACCTCCAGGGACTGCGGCTCCTGGCCGGCCAGGCCATCGCCGGCGCGGACCGTCACGTCGCGCGCGCCCAAGGCAGCCTGCCAGTTTTGCGCCGCCGATTGCGCGGCCATATACGACTCGTCCACCAGGGTGTACTGCGCGTCGGGGTTTTGCAGCGCGCTGGCAATAGCCAATACGCCGTTGCCACAGCCCAGGTCCGCCACGCGCGCGCTGCCCAGGTTTTCAGGCAGGTGCGGCAGGAACGCGCGCGTGCCGATGTCCAGGCCTTCGCGGCAAAATACATTGGCGTGGTTGAGCAGTTCGATGGCGGGTGTTTCCAGGGTATAGCGCGTGGGGTAGGGCGAGACAGCCGCCGGCCGATCTGCAAGGGTCGCGATCAGCAGCCGTGCTTTTTTCACGGCCAACGAGGCATGCATCGGCCCGATATAGCGCTCCAGCAATTCTCCGGCCGCCCGTGGCAGGTGCTTGACCATCGCCCCGGCGATCACTTCGGCGCCCGGTGCCAGTTGGCCTTGCAGGCGGATCAGCTGCTCCTCCAACAACGCCAGGGTCTTGGGCACGCGAATCAGTACGCGGTCGAAAGGCCCGTTCGGGGTTTGGCTGGCAGGGATAAACGTCACGGCATCAAAGGCCTTGGCGTTGCGCACCAGGTTTTTTTCCAGCCCCTGGGCGGCGAGAAATGAATCACCGCTGGACACCACCTGCATCCGACCTTCAAGGCTGGCCGCCAGGGCGCCGAAGCTGTCGTTGAGCACCAGCACGCGGGTGACGGCAGCAGGCTGTTGTTCTGCCAGGTAGCTGAGCAGGTACTCATCGGCGGCATCGAAGGCTTGCAGCGGATCGTTGTGCTGTTCGGGCTGGCGGATCAGATCGAGCTGGGCGAAGGGGCTGTCGAGCAGGGGCATGGCGGGAGAGAACTCTGGGTAATCGAACCATCTGGGTGAACGGCGACGGGAGGCTGGAAGCCGCGTCCTCACCCGGAACTGGTCGAGAATGTTACGTTTTTTCCGCAAGGATTACATGAGGTCGTTAAAGAAACCGGCTTTGGCGGCCTTCATGATGGCCGCGATTTTATTATTGACCCCCAGTTTTCTCATTGAGCTGCAGTTATGAAAGCCGACGGTGCGTTCAGACAGGCACAGAATCTTGGCGATCTCGCCTGCAGTCTTGCCCAGGGCTGACCAGCGCAGAACTTCCAGCTCGCGCGGCGTCAAGTTATTGCAGGGCATGGCAACTGGTTCGTTCGCGTACTTGTGCGCCACCACGGTATGCATGGCATGGCAGAGCCATAGGGCATTACCGGCTTTTTCGTAAAGCTCTTCGGGGCTGATCTCGCGTTTGCTTCGGCCCAGCGTCAGCATACTGAACACGCCTTTTGGCCCATGCAGTGGCTGGGTCCACCCCAAGTGCACGCCGCAGGATTGGGCGAGCGTCCACAAGTGAGGGGTGTCCTGGAAGGCGCTTTCTTTCCAGACAAACGGCAGAACGGAGCGCTGGCAGTGGGCGACGACAGGGTCTACATCAGCGAATTTGGCTTGTTTGTAAAGGTGGCTCCATTCGGTTGGGTAGTTGCTCTTTTCAAATACGATTTTCTGGTTTGCAAGTTGTTGGGCACTCATTTTAAAGGAACAGAATTGGAAGCCGAGTGAGTAGGTCTCGTTGATAACCATTTCAAAAACACTGGTGATCTGGTCCTCGTCTTCCAGTTTGGGGAGCCGTGTGTTTCGCCAGTTGAGCATCGGTAACTCTCCATGAGTATGGGTGCGTCTTGGGGTGTGTCCTGATCCCATTGCGACACGGAACTGAGTGTAGGATAAAGGCTACTTTGTGAGGAGAAAAAAACGTTATATGGGTGGGCTTACTTAAATTTTAAAAATTATACAAATCTTGATTTGTTGTGTAGGTAAAGCCTCTTTAGAGAAAAATATTATTTGTATTAAGATGTTATCAGTAGTGGCTAAGTAATGGCGATTTGTGGTCGTGTTGCAATTGGCGGCGTTTTGGTAAGAGGGCTAATAGCCAAATAATTAGTTGGGTCGTGGCTAGAGTTTTTATACTAATTAGCCGCATTAAAGTTATGGTTTTATCACTTCAACATCTGCCCTGAGCACGGTCATGGCAATGTCAGCACAAATCATCGGTGTTAGCACGTACCGCTTTGAGGGACACTAGAGGCCTGTGCAAAACGGAGTGCCCCATGACGGCCAGTGCTGAAAAATTTACCCGCCAGACATTGCTCGATGTGCAATCGCTGACCCCCAGCCTGTTTACCCTGCGCACCACCCGCGATCCGGGATTCCGGTTCACCGCCGGCCAGTTCGTGCGCCTGGGAGTGACCAAGGCGGATGGCAGTACGGTCTGGCGTGCCTATTCCGTGGTGTCGTCACCCTTTGATGAGCATTTGGATTTCTTCTCGATCGTGGTCCCTGGCGGCGAGTTCACCAGTGAGCTGAGCCGCCTGCGGGTGGGTGACGAGTTGATGGTGGAGCGCCAGGCCACGGGTTTTCTGACCTTGAGTCGGTTTGTGGATGGTCGTGACCTGTGGATGCTGGGCACCGGCACCGGGGTGGCGCCGTTCCTGTCGATCCTGCAGGACTTTGAGGTGTGGGAGAAATTCGAGCGCATCATCCTGGTCTACAGCGCCCGCGAAGCCAAAGAGCTGGCGTACCAGGCGTTGATCAAGACGCTGGGTGAGCGTGAGTATCTGGCCGAATACGCCCACAAGCTGACGTACATTCCTATCGTCACGCGGGAGCAACACCCTGGCGCTTTGAACGGACGAATCACCACGCTGATCGAAAATGGCGAGCTGGAGCGAGCAGCCGGCGTGGCGCTGACCCCCGAGCACTCGCGCGTGCTGATTTGCGGCAACCCGCAGATGGTCGACGATACCCGCCAATTGCTCAAGCAGCGCGACCTGCAACTAAGCCTGAGCCGCCGACCGGGCCAGGTAGCTGTGGAAAACTATTGGTAAACAAAAGGCGCCCCAACAGGCGCCTTCCTTATAAACCAAGCCAGGCCTAGAGCGGCTTGTCGTTTTGCGCCTTGAGCAGATCGCGGATCTCGCCCAGCAACACCTCTTCCTTGCTCGGCGTTGGCGGCAGGCTTGGCGCCACCGCCTCTTCACGCTTGAGGCGGTTGATCGCCTTCACACCCATGAAGATTGCGAACGCGACGATGATGAAGTCGATCACGCTCTGGATAAACTTGCCATATGCCAGGACCACGGCGGGTGCGTCACCCTGGGCAGCCTTGAGCGTCACCGCCAGGTCGCCAAAGTCCACGCCACCGATCAACAGACCAATCGGCGGCATCACCACGTCGCCTACAAACGAGGAAACAATTTTGCCGAAGGCTGCGCCGATGATAATACCGACGGCCATGTCGACCACATTACCTTTGACCGCGAAGGCCTTGAACTCACTGATCACGCCCATAGGTTATTCCTTGTTACAGATGAGGAGGGTGGAGCTGAGTGTAAGTCAGTCATGGCGGGCTTGCTGGACACAACTGTTAACACTGTTAGTTTTAATCGACACATTAAAACGCAAATAGTTTGCAAAGTGCCACCAATCGCGCGCGAAATACGCGCCATTTCAGGGGCTTACCACATTATTTTCTCAATCGCCCTGGTGGGCTTTTTCTATTTATCTTCTGACTCGCGGGTCACTAGCCTCTGGCAAGCACAACTGAATGTGCATTAAAAAAACCAGAGGAAACCTTGATGAATACTCCCATGAGCCGTGGGCCAGCCCTGGCGCGTCACGCGCTGGTACTGGCGACCGCCAGCCTGCTTTCCCTGTCGGTGCAGGCCGCCAACCTGACCCGCGATAACGGTGCCGCTGTCGGCGACAACCAGAACTCGCAAACCGCCGGCGCCAACGGCCCCGTGCTGCTGCAAGACGTGCAGCTCATTCAGAAACTGCAACGCTTCGACCGCGAACGCATCCCCGAGCGCGTGGTGCACGCCCGTGGTACCGGCGCCCACGGTACCTTCACGGTCACCGATAACCTCAGCGACCTGACCAAGGCCAAAGTCTTCGCAGCCGGCGAAGCCACGCCTGTATTTGTGCGCTTCTCCGCCGTGGTGCACGGCAACCATTCGCCGGAAACCTTGCGCGACCCGCGCGGCTTCGCCACCAAGTTCTATACCGCCGAGGGCAATTGGGACTTGGTCGGCAATAACTTCCCGACGTTCTTTATCCGCGACGCCATCAAGTTCCCGGACATGGTCCACGCCTTCAAACCGGACCCCCGCACTAACCTGGATGATGACTCGCGTCGCTTTGACTTCTTCTCCCATGTTCCTGAGTCGACCCGCACGTTGACCGAGTTGTACTCCGACTCGGGCACCCCGGCCAGTTATCGGGAAATGGACGGTAATGGCGTACATGCCTACAAGTTGATTAACGCCAAGGGCGAAGTGCACTACGTCAAGTTCCATTGGAAGAGCCTGCAAGGCATCAAGAACCTGGACCCAAAACAAGTCACCGAGGTGCAGGGCCGTGATTACAGCCATATGACCAACGACTTGGTCACGCACATCAATAAGGGCGACTTCCCCAAGTGGGACCTGTATGTGCAAGTGCTCAAACCGGAAGACTTGGCCAAGTTCGACTTTGACCCGCTGGACGCCACCAAAATCTGGCCGAACGTACCCGAGCGCAAAGTCGGGCAAATGGTGCTGAACCGCAACCCGGCGAACGTGTTCCAGGAAACCGAGCAGGTGGCCATGGCCCCGGCCAACCTGGTGCCCGGCATTGAGCCGTCGGAAGACCGTCTGCTGCAAGGCCGGGTGTTCTCCTACGCCGACACGCAGATGTACCGTCTGGGCGCCAATGCCCTGCAATTGCCGATCAACGCCCCGCGAGTCACCGTGAACAACGGTAACCAGGACGGCGCGATGAACGCCGGCAAGACCACCACGGGCGTGAATTACCAGCCAAGCCGCCTGATGCCGCGCGAAGAGCCGCAAACCGCGCGCTATAGCCAGTCGGCGCTGACCGGCAGCACCCAACAGGCGAAGATTCAGCGTGAGCAGAACTTCAAGCAGGCCGGTGACCTGTACCGCTCCTACAACCAGAAAGAGCGCCAGGACTTGATCGACAACTTCGGCGGCTCCCTGGCCACCACCGATGATGAGAGCAAGCACATCATCCTGTCGTTCCTCTACAAAGCCGACCCTGAGTACGGCACTGGCGTGGCCAAGGTTGCCAAGGGTGACCTGGCGCGCGTGAAAGCGCTGGCTGCAAAACTGACGGACTGATCCGTTGGTTCCGGTCGACGCCCGTTGGGGCGTCGACCTCTGACAGGAGAACCCTTTATGCGTATTGCTATTGGCCTATTGATGGCCATGCTGGCCCTTGTCGCCCATGCCGAGTCCCCCGAGCCTGCGGCACTCAAGGCACAGCTTCAGGATTATTACTTCGACGCCGCCCGCCGTGGCGATGTCGACATGCTCAACACCTTTATCGACTCCGGTTACAGCCTCAACACCCAGGACGACAAGGGCTACACCGCCCTGATCCTCGCCGCGTACCACGGTGAAGGCGCCTATGTGGACCGTTTGCTCGCCGCCGGTGCCGACGCCTGCGTGCAGGACAAACGCGGCAACACCGCGTTGATGGGCGCGATCTTCAAGGGCGAGCTGAAAATCGCCCAGCGTCTGCTGGCTACCGACTGCAACCCGGACCAACGCAACGGCGCCGGACAGACCGCCGCGATGTACGCAGGCCTGTTCAAGCGTATTGAATTGCTTGATGCCTTGAAAGCCAAGGGCGCCGACCTCAATGCCGAAGACCCGGTCGGCAACAGCGCTTCGCGATTGGCCAGCGGTGAAATCCGGACCCCGGCGTCGCGCTGAGCTATCATCGCGGTTTTTCGGTTGGAGGTTCTCACATGGCAAAGGCCAAGCGCATGTACGGCTGCACGGAGTGCGGCGCGACCTTTCCCAAGTGGGCCGGCCAGTGCGGGGAGTGCGGGGCCTGGAACACCCTCACTGAAACTATGATCGAAAGCGGTGGCGCCGCGGCTCCCACCGGGCGTGCCGGCTGGACCGGGCAGCAGGCGCAGATCAAGACCCTGGCCGAAGTCAGCGTCGAAGAGATCCCGCGCTTTTCCACCGCCTCCGGTGAGCTGGACCGAGTGCTCGGCGGTGGCCTGGTGGACGGCTCGGTGGTGCTGATCGGCGGCGACCCCGGCATCGGTAAATCGACCATCCTGCTGCAAACCCTGTGCAGCATCGCCAGCCGCATGCCGGCGCTGTACGTCACCGGCGAAGAATCCCAGCAACAAGTGGCCATGCGCGCCCGTCGCCTGGGCCTGCCCCAGGACCAGCTGCGGGTGATGACCGAAACCTGCATCGAAAGCATCATCGCCACGGCGCGTATCGAGAAACCCAAGGTCATGGTGATCGACTCGATCCAGACGATTTTCACCGAGCAACTGCAATCGGCACCGGGCGGCGTGTCCCAGGTGCGTGAGAGTGCGGCGTTGCTGGTGCGTTATGCCAAGCAGAGCGGCACGGCGATCTTCCTGGTTGGGCACGTGACCAAGGAGGGCGCCTTGGCCGGGCCACGGGTGTTGGAGCATATGGTCGACACCGTGCTGTATTTCGAAGGCGAATCCGACGGGCGTTTACGCTTGCTGCGGGCGGTGAAGAACCGTTTCGGCGCAGTCAACGAGCTTGGCGTATTCGCCATGACTGACCGGGGGCTGAAAGAAGTCTCCAACCCGTCGGCGATTTTTCTGACCCGCGCCCAGGAAGAAGTCCCAGGCAGCGTGGTAATGGCAACCTGGGAAGGCACCCGCCCGATGCTGGTGGAAGTGCAGGCGCTGGTGGACGACAGCCATCTGGCCAACCCGCGCCGGGTAACGCTGGGTCTGGATCAGAACCGTCTGGCGATGTTGCTGGCGGTATTGCACCGACATGGCGGCATTCCCACCCACGATCAGGATGTGTTCCTCAACGTGGTGGGCGGGGTCAAGGTGTTGGAAACCGCCTCCGACCTGGCGTTGATGGCGGCGGTGATGTCCAGCCTGCGTAATCGGCCATTGCCCCACGACTTGCTGGTGTTTGGCGAGGTCGGCCTGTCCGGCGAAGTGCGCCCGGTACCCAGCGGCCAGGAGCGCCTCAAGGAAGCCGCCAAGCACGGTTTCAAGCGCGCGATCGTGCCCAAGGGCAACGCGCCGAAGGAAGCGCCGGCGGGGTTGCAGGTGATTGGGGTCACGCGCCTGGAGCAGGCGTTGGATGCACTTTTCGAATAAATCAGGAAGGGACGCTATGCAACGATCGAGTTATGGGGCAATTGCAGCGCTGTTTATCGCCTTGGCCGTATCGCCGGCCATGGCGTGGGCGGTCGAGCTGCCTGCGGGTTATCGCCTGGCGCAAAAACGGGTGACCGCGCAGGGCAGCGAGTTGCAGGTGCTGGAAGACCAGCGCATCAGCGCCCAGATGCATAAGGACAATTGGGGCGGCGGGCAGCTCGAGGACGCGTTCGAGGAGCCCGACGATCTGGCGGAGCATCCGCTGCTTGAGGCGCGGGTGCGCCTGGTGTCGGCCTCCGGTGAGGAGATCGCGCAAGAGGGTCTTGGCTATCCGTTGGCCCAGATCAAGAAGGCGCCGCTCAAGGGGTTGCCTGAGCCTGTATATTTTTTGACCATCGATGAAACCGCGCCGATGGGCACCTACAGCGGCCCGGCCACTCAACTGTTGCAGCCGGTCCAACAGCAACTCAAGCCGATGAGCTACAAGAGCGCTGACGGCAAGATCCAGCCCTTGACCCTGGCCCACACGGGCAAGGCTGACTGGAAGGTGGCGACACCGACTGCCGGTGGGGCTGATGAACTGTTGCAGGTGTCGTCGTTCATGGAAGGCGAGGGTGAGGGCGAAGGTGAAGACGATTTCACCACCCGCTACCAGACTTATCGTTTTGTCGATGGGCAGTGGCAGTCCGCGTCGAGTCAGAAAAAAGGCTACTGGGACATGGAAAGCGAGTTTCCGGCGCGTGCGGCCTTTCCCTGACTCATCACACTTCCAATAACGCGCCGAGTTCCCGCTCAAGTTCTTCTTGGTCACCGAGATTAAACTCGATCAGCCGCCGCAAGTGGCTGATCGAGTCCAAGTCGATGTCTTTGCACACAAACCCCAACTGCTCATGTTCTTCGTGGGTCAGGCGCACCTGCATCTTTATATGAGTCTTTGGATCAAGGCGTATGTCGATGCTAAACGGCAGAGCTTTATTGCCTTTCCACGCGTCGGGCCGTTGCACCAGCAAGCCCTTTAGCGACAAATCCACCAACTGTACAGGCCATTCGTGACCGTTTTGGCGAATTTCGGTCTTGGCGTCAAAGGCGATCCGGCGAAAACGACGGCGGTCAGGCGCATGCTCGGTCATGATGAAACCCTCTATGGATAGAAGCAGTGTAGCCCTGCGCCATCATTCGGCCTTTATTTCGGCTTTTTTGCCGTTGCAAGGCTCTAGACCAACGTAGGGGGGTGGCCTTTAAAGCCAACAGCGCTAAACTCCGAGTGGCTGTCCTTTCTGTCCACCCTGGCTGGAATATAAAAATGAAAAATAATAATAGCCTGCTACGCCACTTACCCTGGCTGGTGCTGGCAATCGTAGGAGCGTGCGCCCTCGGCGTAGTGGCCTTGCGCCGCGGCGAGGCGATCAATGCCTTGTGGATTGTGGTTGCCGCGGTGGCCATCTACCTGGTCGCTTATCGCTACTACAGCCTGTTCATCGCTAACAATGTGATGCAACTCGATCCACGGCGGGCCACCCCCGCAGTGCTCAACAACGACGGTCTGGACTATGTGCCGACCAACAAACACATTCTTTTCGGTCACCACTTTGCGGCGATTGCCGGTGCAGGCCCGCTGGTCGGCCCGGTACTGGCGGCGCAAATGGGTTACCTGCCCGGCACGCTCTGGCTGATCGCCGGCGTGGTGCTGGCCGGTGCGGTGCAGGACTTCATGATCCTGTTCCTCTCCACCCGTCGTAACGGCCGTTCCCTGGGCGATATGGTGCGTGAAGAGATGGGGCGCATCCCCGGCACCATCGCGCTGTTCGGCTGCTTCCTGATCATGATCATCATCCTCGCGGTGCTGGCGCTGATCGTGGTCAAGGCTCTGGCCGAGAGCCCATGGGGCATCTTCACCGTAATGGCGACCATCCCGATCGCGATGTTCATGGGCATCTACATGCGCTACATCCGCCCGGGCCGTATCGGTGAAATCTCGATCATCGGCGTGGCGTTGCTGCTGGGTTCGATCTGGCTGGGCGGGCAGATTGCCGCCGATCCGGTTTGGGCCAAGGCGTTCAGCTTCACCGGGATCCAGATCACCTGGATGCTCATCGGCTACGGCTTCGTGGCGGCGGTACTGCCGGTGTGGCTGATCCTGGCCCCGCGTGACTACCTCTCCACCTTCCTGAAAATCGGCACCATCATCGCCCTGGCGATCGGCATTCTGGTCACCATGCCCGACCTGAAAATGCCGGCGCTGACCCAGTTCATCGATGGCACCGGCCCGGTGTGGAAAGGCGGCCTGTTCCCGTTCCTGTTCATCACCATCGCCTGTGGCGCGGTCTCGGGCTTCCACGCGCTGATCTCCTCGGGCACCACGCCCAAGTTGCTGGCCAATGAAAGCCACGCCCGCTACATCGGCTACGGCGGCATGTTGATGGAGTCGTTCGTGGCCATCATGGCAATGGTTGCCGCCTCGGTGATCGAGCCTGGCGTGTACTTCGCCATGAACAGCCCGGCCGCCATTGTCGGCACCGACGTGGTTACCGTGGCGCAGACCGTCAGCAGCTGGGGCTTTGCCATTACCCCTGAAGCGCTGTCGGCCGTGGCCCATGACATCGGCGAAACCACCATCCTGGCGCGTGCCGGCGGTGCGCCGACGTTGGCCGTGGGTATCGCGCAGATCCTGCACAGTGTGTTGCCGGGTGAAAACACCATGGCGTTCTGGTACCACTTTGCGATCCTGTTCGAAGCGCTGTTCATCCTGACGGCGGTCGACGCCGGTACCCGTGCCGGTCGCTTCATGCTGCAGGACCTGTTGGGTTCCTTTGTGCCGGCGCTCAAACGCACCGAATCCTGGACCGCCAACCTGATCGCCACGGCCGGTTGCGTGGCCATGTGGGGTTACTTGCTGTACCAGGGCGTGATCGACCCACTGGGTGGCATCAACACCTTGTGGCCGCTGTTCGGTATCTCCAACCAGATGCTGGCGGGTATTGCGCTGATGCTGGCAACCGTTGTGCTGATCAAAATGAAACGCCAACGCTACATCTGGGTGACGCTGTTGCCGGCCGTTTGGCTGCTGATCTGCACCACCACGGCGGGCTTCATCAAGCTGTTCGACGCGAACCCGGCGATCGGCTTCCTGTCGCTGGCCAAGAAGTACAGCGATGCCCTGGCCGGGGGCCAGATCCTGGCCCCGGCCAAGAGCATCGACCAGATGCAGCACGTGATCTACAACGCCTACACCAACGCGACGCTGACGGCGCTATTCCTGTTCGTGGTGTTCAGTATCCTGTTCTATGCACTCAAGGTCGGCGTCGCTGCCTGGGGCAACAAAGAGCGTACGGATAAAGAAGCCCCGTTCCAGGCCGTACCTGACGCATGATCGAGGATTGCAACCATGTTCAATGACATCAGTCGCCTCGGTAAATACCTCGGTCAGGCTGCGCGCCTGATGGTCGGCATGCCCGACTACGACACCTACGTCGAGCATATGCAAACCAAGCATCCCGACAAGCCGATGATGGACTACAAGGCGTTCTTCCGGGAACGCCAGGAAGCCCGTTACGGCGGCAAGGGTGGACCCAAGTGCTGTTAAATTAGTGCAATACCCCTGTGGGAGGGGCTTGTGCCCGATAGCGGTGTGTCAGTGACATCCAAGTGCCTGACACACTGCTATCG
>NZ_JAFHKI010000007.1 GCF_016937615.1 Pseudomonas lactucae
TGCGTCGGCGGTGTGTCAGGCACGCCGCAAACGCAGCCTCGCCAGGGCTCGACAGCTGCTACGGATGTCGTGTCGACAGGCATGCTCCCACACAAGCGCGTTCCTACAGGAAGTCTTCATTCCACGCTGTAAAACATCCCGCCATCTGCGTCTGAAACGCCCCCGCCCAGTCGGAACCTTCTGAATCTTCTCCAACTCGCCGTTTAGCCCTTGGCCGCCATTGACGCCCCCGCGCCAACGCTCTTATCTAACGCCCAGAGGATTGGATCCTATCCCGGCTACTCACTGAATCGTTCCTTTCAGCCCCTGCGCGCACCCGCGCCGAAGGGCTGGAACGATGGCTGCTGGCTGCATCAAGGAGATTACTTATGACGCGCACTGAAACCCCGGCGATGCTCACCGCACCGACGCTGCCCCAGGCCCTTCGAAACGGCATCAATGCCCTGGCCGCCACCCAGTTGCAAGTCGACATCGCCCCCTACCCCGGCATGGATGAGGGCGACCTGATCGAGCTGTTCTGGAACAACTGCTTTGCTGCCTCGCGCCGAGTGACCGCGAGCAAAGTCGGCACGGCCACCCACCTGCGTGTGCCGGAAAGCTTTGTGCAGGATGGCCTGGCGCGGATTCACTACCAGGTCATGCAGATAGGCTATGGCCCCGCGCGCTCGGCGGTGACCACGGTGCGGGTCAAGACCAACTACCCGGGCGGCCAACCTGCGGCGCTGTGCGGCGATGAGAACCAGAACCTTGCCCCTGTCGGTCTGCCCGAAACCATCCGCCGTTATGGCGTCAACAGTCGCCAGGTGCAGCGGGGTGTCCCGCTGACCATCAGCCCGTACCTGAACATGACGCGCGGCGACGCCATCACGTTGCGCTGGGGTGACATACGCATGGACTTGCCCAGGATCCAGGCCAAAGCGGTTGGCATGGCGGTACAGGTCTGGGTGCCTTCAAGCATGATTGTCGACGCTGGCGACGACTGCCGGCTTGAGGTGACTTACTGCATCCTGGACCGCGTCGGCAACAATTCGCGCTGGGCGCCGGCCCGCATGCTACGCATTGCCGCATGCGCGCCAATGCGCCCAGCCAAGGCCGCGCGGAGCTATCAACCCCGCCCTCTCGGCTCCCCCTGCGAACCAGGGTGACCGTCCTTCTATGCATATTCCCAAAAGTTAGTTTATTTAATTATTTAACACGTTTAGGGTATATGAACCGGACCACCGGACATCTCTGATTTTTCTGTTTTTATTTCATTGAATGCGAGGTCGGTATGGTCAGGATCACCCCGGTGCATAACGCCAGGGCATTACGTGCAGCCAAGGAGCGGCGCTGATGTCTAACTTGGCTCTAACATCCCCCCAGAGTGATCTGGATATCGCCCCCCTGCTGTTGCCGGCCACCGTGCTGCGCAACGATGCAGAGGCGCTCGACGCAGCCCATGCGCTGGCCCAGGCCGCGCGCCTGCAGGCCGCCAAGCGCGACCAGCAACGCCAGTTGCCGTGGGCGCAGCTTGAACAGTTCACCCGCAGTGGGCTGGGCAGTATTTGCATTCCCCGCGAGTACGGCGGCCCACAGGTTTCGTTCGTGACCCTGGCCGAGGTGTTCGCGATCATCAGCGCGGCAGACCCGGCGCTCGGGCAGATCCCGCAGAACCATTTCGGCATCCTGCACCTGTTGCAGGGCACTGCCACCGAACGCCAGAAAAAGCAGCTGTTCCAAAGCGTGCTCGACGGTTGGCGCATCGGCAACGGCGGCCCGGAGCGCGGCACCAAAAACACCCTGCAGCTCAAGGCGCGCATCACCGCCCAGGGCGATGGTTATGTGCTCAGCGGCCAAAAGTTCTACTCCACCGGCGCCCTGTTTGCCCATTGGGTGGCGATCAAGGCTTTGAACGATGACGGCAAGCAGGTCATGGCCTTTGTGCGCCGTGGCACCCCAGGGCTGCGCATCGTGGATGACTGGTCAGGCTTTGGCCAACGCACCACCGCCAGCGGCACCGTGCTGCTGGACCGGGTGTCGGTGGACGCCGAACTGGTGGTCGACAACTGGCGCATCGGCCAAAGCCCGAACATCCAGGGCGCCGTCTCGCAATTGATCCAGGCCGCCATCGACGCCGGCATCGCCCGTGGTGCGCTGGATGACACCCTCGCCTTCGTGCGCGAACGTTCACGGCCATGGATCGACGCCAAGGTCGAACGCGCCAGCGATGACCTTTATGTGATCGCCGATATCGGCAGGCTGAAGATCGAACTGCACGCCGCCGAAGCGCTGCTGCGCAAGGCCGGCCAGGTGCTGGACCAGGTCAGCGCCGCGCCGATCACCGCGCAGTCCGCGGCCCGTGCATCCATCGCGGTGGCCGAGGCCAAGGTGCTGACCACCGAAGTGTCGTTGCTGGTCAGCGAAAAGCTTTTCGAGCTGGCCGGCAGCCGCGCCACCCTCGCCGAATTCAACCTCGACCGTCACTGGCGCAACGCCCGGGTGCACACGCTGCATGACCCGGTGCGCTGGAAATACCACGCAATCGGCGCCTATCGGTTGAACGGCACGTTGCCGGCTCGCCATTCCTGGATCTGACCGACCAGAACACTTTTCCACGAGATTCTGGAGCACATACATGAATTTCTCTGCAAACGTCGCGGTCATCACCAGCGATGAACACGCCCTCGTTGTCGCCAGCGACCTGGCCGAAGACTTGCGTCGCGACAGCGCCCAGCGCGACCGCGAGCGGCGCCTGCCACTGCCCGAGCTGGATGCGTTTTCCCGCTCCGGCCTGTGGGGCATCAGCGTGCCAAGGGCCTTCGGCGGCGCCGGCGTGTCCAACGTCACCCTGGCCAAGGTCATCGCACTGATCGCCCAGGCCGACGCCTCGCTGGGGCAGATTCCGCAAAACCATTTCTACGCGCTGGAAGTACTGCGCGTGAACGGCAGCCCGACGCAGCAACGACGTCTGTACGCCGAAGTCCTTGCCGGCCAGCGTTTGGGCAACGCGTTGGCGGAACTGGGAACCAGGACCGCCCATGATCGCATCACCAAACTGACCCGTGACGGTGACGGATTT
Organism: Pseudomonas lactucae; assembly: GCF_016937615.1. Taxonomy (GTDB): domain Bacteria; phylum Pseudomonadota; class Gammaproteobacteria; order Pseudomonadales; family Pseudomonadaceae; genus Aquipseudomonas; species Aquipseudomonas lactucae. The sequence goes on from NZ_JAFHKI010000007.1 coordinate 3,059, forward strand.
CGCATCACCGGCCGCAAGTTCTACGCCACCGGCGCGCTCTACGCACAGCGCATCCCCACCTCGGTGGTGGATGATCACGGCGTGCAGCAACTGGCCTTCGTGCCCCGCGACAGCGAAGGTCTGAGCGTGATCGACGACTGGAGCGGCTTCGGCCAGCGCACCACCGGCAGCGGTTCGGTGGTATTCGATAACGTGTGGGTCGCCGCCCACGACGTGGTCCCCTTCCAGAGCGCCTTCGAACGCCCGACCACCGTCGGCCCGCTGGCGCAGATCCTCCATGCCGCCATCGACACCGGTATCGCCCGCGCCGCCTTTGAGGATGCGCTGCACTTCGTGCGCACCAAGACCCGTCCGTGGATCGACTCCGGCAGCGACCAGGCTACCGAAGACCCGCTGACGCTCAAGAGCTTCGGCCACCTGAGCATCCGCCTGCACGCCGCCGAAGCTTTGCTGGAGCGCGCCGGTGAGTTTCTTGACCTGGCCCAAGCCGACAGCAATGCCCAAACCGTCGCCGCCGCCTCGATTGCCGTGGCCGAAGTCCGCGCCTTGAGCACCGAAATCTCCCTGGCCGCCGGCAGCACCCTGTTCGAACTCGCCGGCAGCCAGGCAACCCTGGCCGAGCATGGCCTGGACCGCCACTGGCGCAATGCCCGCGTGCACACCCTGCATGACCCGGTGCGCTGGAAGTACCACGCCGTGGGCAATTACTACCTCAATGATGAACACCCGCCGCTGCGGGGGACGATCTGATGGCGCAGCCTTTGAAAACGAAGAAAAAGATCCTGCTCAATGCCTTCAACATGAACTGCATCGGGCATATCAACCACGGATTGTGGACCCACCCACGGGACACCTCGACCCAGTACAAAACCATCGAGTACTGGACCGACCTGGCGCAAACCCTGGAGCGCGGGCTGTTCGACGGTTTGTTCATCGCCGACATCGTCGGCGTGTACGACGTCTATCAGCACTCCATCGACGTGCCGCTCAAGGAGTCGATCCAACTGCCGGTCAACGACCCGTTGCTGCTGGTTTCGGCGATGGCCGCCGTGACCAAACACCTCGGTTTCGGCCTCACCGCCAACCTCACCTATGAGCCGCCATACCTGTTCGCCCGGCGCATGTCCACGCTGGATCACCTGAGCCGTGGCCGGGTGGGCTGGAACATCGTCACCGGCTATCTCGACAGCGCCGCCAAGGCCATGGGCCTTACCGAGCAGGTCGAACATGACCGGCGCTACGACCAGGCCGATGAGTACCTGGAGGTGCTGTACAAGCTCTGGGAAGGCAGCTGGGAAGACGACGCCGTGATTAACGATCCGCAAGCACGGGTCTATGCGCAGCCGGGCAAGGTGCACAAGGTCGAGCACCACGGCGAGTTCTATCAGGTGCAGGGTTATCACCTGTGCGAACCCTCGCCGCAGCGTACGCCGGTGCTGTTCCAGGCCGGCAGTTCCGACCGCGGTTTGCTGTTCGCCGGGCGACATGCCGAGTGCGTGTTCATCAGCGGGCAGAACAAAGCCGCGACCAAGGTACAAGTGGACAAAGTACGCGCCAGCGCGGTCGAGGCCGGGCGCAACCCGGACGACATCAAGCTGTTCATGGGCCTTAACGTGATTGTCGCCGCCACCGAGGAACTGGCCTGGGCCAAGCACGCCGAGTACTTGAGCTACGCCAGCGCAGAGGCCGGCGTGGCGCATTTCTCGGCGTCCACTGCGATTGATTTTGCCGAGTACGAACTGGACGAACCGATCCAGTACGTCAAGAGCAACGCCATCCAGTCGGCCACCAAGAACCTGCAGAACAATGACTGGACCCGGCGCAAATTGCTCGAACAGCACGTCCTGGGCGGCCGCTATATCACTCTGGTGGGTTCGCCCGAGCAGGTGGCCGATGAGCTGGAGTCCTGGATCAGCGAGACCGGCCTGGATGGCTTCAACCTGACGCGCATCGTGACGCCGGAAAGCTATGTGGACTTTATCGACCTGGTGGTGCCGGAACTGCAGAGGCGGGGGTCGTACAAGACTGAATATGAGCGCGGCACGCTACGGGAAAAAGTCTTCCATGGCACGGCGCGATTACCCGAACAACACACCGGTTCTACCTACCGACACTGATCGAAAAATGTGGGAGGGGATCTCCATTTTTTGCACCCATAACTTATGACTGGAAATCGATTATGAAAAAAATATTGCTCTCTCACCCAGTCAAAGCACTGGCCCTGGCCCTCGGGTTGTTCAGCTCGGCGGTATTCGCCGCCGATGCGCCGCTGAAAGTCGGCACCACCGCCGCCTTCGCGATTCCCCTGGAAGCCGCCGTGGCCGAAGCCGACAAGCAAGGCCTCAAAGTCGAACTGGTGGAGTTCACCGACTGGATCGCGCCCAACGTCAGCCTGGCGGCCGGCGATATCGATGTGAACTACTTCCAGCACATCCCCTTCCTGGAAAACGCCAAGGCCGCCGCCGGGTTTGACCTGGTGCCGTTCGCGCCGGGCATCATCAACAACGTCGGGCTGTATTCGAAGAAGTACAAAAGCTTCAACGACCTGCCCGAAGGCGCCAGCGTGGCCATCGCCAACGACCCGATCAACAGCGGTCGCGGCCTGCAACTGCTGGCCAAGGCCGGGCTGATCACGCTCAAGCCGGGCGTGGGCTACAAGGCCACCGAAGAAGACATCGTCGCCAACCCGAAAAAGATCAAGATCCTGCAAGTGGAAGCCGTGCAACTGGTGCGCGCCTATGACGACGCCGACCTGGTGCAGGGCTACCCGGCATACATCCGCCTGTCCAAGACCTTCGATGCCGAATCGGCGCTGCTGTTCGATGGCCTCGATCACCCGGAATACGTGATCCAGTTCGTGATCCAGCCCAAGAGCAAAACCGACCCTCGCGTGATCAAGTTCGTCGACATCTACCAGCACTCACCCGTGGTGCGCGCGGCATTGGATAAATCCCTGGGCAAGCTCTACCAGGTCGGTTGGGAAGCTAAAAAATGAGCGCCGCCAACGCCCGACTGCGCGACCTGGGCACCACGCCCAGGGACGCCGAGCAGACTGAACTGCATCCGGACTTGAACCGTGCCCACGTGCGCTTTATCAATCTGGGCAAAACCTACGACGGCCAGGTGCACGCGCTGCAAGGCATCGACCTGGCGATCCAGCACGGTGAAGTGTTCGGCATCATCGGCCGCAGCGGCGCCGGTAAATCCTCGCTGATCCGCACCATCAACCGCCTGGAACAACCCAGCAGCGGGCGCGTGCTGATCGATCAGGTGGACATCGGCGATTTCGACGAAGACCACCTGGTGGCGCTGCGTCGACGCATCGGCATGATCTTCCAGCACTTCAACCTGATGTCGGCCAAGACGGTGTGGCAGAACGTCGAGCTACCGCTCAAAGTTGCCGGCGTGCCCAAGCCCCAGCGTGAACAAAAGGTGCGCGAACTGCTGGAACTGGTGGGCTTGCAGGACAAGCACAAGGCTTACCCGTCGCAACTCTCCGGTGGGCAGAAACAACGCGTGGGCATCGCCCGTGCGCTGGTGCACGACCCTGAGATTCTGCTGTGCGACGAAGCCACGTCGCGCTGGACCCGGAAACCACGCAATCGATCCTCGGCCTGCTGCGTGAGATCAACCAGCGCCTGGGCTTGACCATCGTGTTGATCACCCATGAGATGGCGGTGATCCGCGACATCTGCGACCGCGTGGTGGTGCTGGAGCACGGGCACATCGTCGAGCAAGGCCCGGTGTGGGAAGTGTTTGGCAACCCGCAGCACGAGGTCAGCAAAACCCTGCTGGCACCGTTGCAACATGGACTGCCGCAAGAGCTGCAAAACCGTCTGCATCCCACGCCGCCATCGCCTGACGCGGCCGTGGTGCTGCGCCTGCAACTCACCGGCAATGGCCGCGACGAACCGGACCTGGCCGCGCTGTTCAGTGCCCTGGGTGGGCGCGTCCGCCTGCTGCAAGGCGGTGTGGAACGTATCCAGGGGCATGCGCTTGGGCAACTGTTGCTGGCGGTGAATGGCTCAACACACAGCGCCGAGGAATTGCGCACGCGCGCGGCGAACTGGGCACAACAGGTGGAGGTGCTGGGCTATGTGGTTTGATCGTTTAGTACAGGGCGCCATCGACACCTTGTTGATGGTCGGCGTGTCGTCGCTGATCGCGTTGCTGGTGGGAATTCCGCTGGCGGTGTTTCTGGTCACCAGCGACAAGGGCGGCATCTATCAGGCACCGGCGTTGAACCGCGTGCTGGGGGCGTTCGTCAATCTGTTCCGTTCGATTCCATTTCTGATCCTGATGGTGGCGCTGATCCCGTTCACCCGCCTGATCGTCGGCACCACCTATGGCGTGTGGGCGGCGGTTGTACCGCTGACCATCGCCGCCACGCCGTTCTTCGCACGCATTGCCGAGGTGAGCCTGCGCGAGGTCGACCACGGCCTGATCGAAGCCGCGCAAGCCATGGGTTGCCGGCGCTGGCACATTATCTGGCATGTGCTGTTGCCCGAGGCGCTGCCGGGGATTGTCGGCGGGTTCACCATCACCCTGGTGACCATGATCAACTCGTCG
>NZ_JAFHKI010000070.1 GCF_016937615.1 Pseudomonas lactucae
CCACAGTTGATTGCATTTCAAGGCTAGGCTGGCTGGGCGGTGCCGAACGCTCCTTGGCGCAGCAACAGCACCACTAGACCCAGCGCCCCCGCCGCCATCAACAACGGCAATGCATGCCCGCTGATCCACTGGCTGCCCGCACCGGCCACCAGTGGGCCGATCAGGCAACCGATGCCCCACAGCTGTGCAATGTGGGCATTGGCGCGCACCAGCGCATCATCACGGTAGCGCTCGCCGATCAGGATCAACGACAAGGTAAACAACCCGCCTGCACTGGCGCCGAACAGCACCCATATCGGCCAGATCAGCAACGTGTGCATCAGCACCGGAACCGCCAGGCTCGACACCAGCAGCAACAGCGCACAGCTGAGGAACAACGTGCGGCGCGGCAGATAGTCCGCCAGCGCACCGATGGGCAATTGCAGCAGCGCATCGCCGACCACCACCGTGCTGACCATCGCCAAGGCGATCTCGGCGGTGAAGCCCTGCTGCAGGCAATACACCGGCAACAGCGTCAGGATCATCGCTTCGAACGCGGCGAACAACGCCACCGCCCAGGCAATCGCCGGCAGACTAACGCAAAAACGCCACAGGTCGATGAAGGTCACGCCGAACGACTCGGCGGTGGGAGCGCCGGAGCGACCCAGCAATGCCAGCGGGGCAACCAGCAACAGGCTCACCCCGACCCAGAATCCATAGTCATGATCGGTACCGATCACGCCCAACAGCAACGGCCCCGAGAGTTGGCTCAAGGCGTAACTGCAGCCATATAGCGCCACCAGCCGGCCACGCCACTGCTCCACCACCAACTGGTTGATCCAACTTTCGCCGAGGATAAACACGATGGTCAGGATCACCCCGATCATCAGGCGCAACACCAGCCATATCGGGTAGCTGGGCAGGATCGCCAGCAACCCGATGGACACCGCGCCGCCCCACAGACATAGGCGCATCAGGTTGGCGGTGCCGAGCCAGGAGGCCAGGCGACTGGAGACTTTGGCGCCGAGCAATACGCCGAAGGCCGGCATCGCCGCCATCACACCGATGGCAAAACTGCCGTAGCCCCAGCCTTCCAGGCGCAGGGACACCAGCGGCATGCTCACGCCCAATGCCAGGCCGACGCTGAGTACGGAGGCCAGGACGGCGAAGTAAGTCGCCCACCGCATTGCCGCGCTCCTGTGGATAATTTCTGATTTACACAAAGCAGTGTGGGAGGGGCTTGCCCCTCCCACATTTAGCCTGCGGTGTTGCTTAGAGCTTGATCCAGGTCGATTTCAGCTCGGTGTACTTGTCGAACGCATGCAGTGACTTGTCGCGCCCGTTGCCCGACTGCTTGAAGCCACCAAACGGCGCGGTCATGTCGCCGCCATCGTACTGGTTGACCCACACGCTGCCGGCGCGCAGGGCCTTGGCGGTCAGGTGCGCCTTGGAGATATCGGCGGTCCACACGGCGGCGGCCAGGCCATACACCGTGTCGTTGGCGATCTTCACCGCTTCTTCGGCGCTGTCGAAGGTAATCACCGACAGAACCGGACCGAAAATCTCTTCCTGGGCGATCTTCATCGCATTGGTCACACCGTCGAAAATCGTCGGCTCGACATAAGTGCCGCCGGTTTCTTCCAGGGTGCGCTTGCCGCCGGCTACCAGTTTGGCGCCATCGGCGTGGCCGGCCTCGATGTACGACAACACCGTGTTCATCTGCTGGGTATCCACCAATGCGCCGACGGTGGTCGCCGGGTCAAGCGGGTTGCCGGGCTTCCAGCCCTTGAGGGCCTCGATCACCAGCGGCAGGAATTTATCCTTGATGGAACGCTCCACCAACAGGCGCGAACCGGCGGTGCAGACTTCGCCCTGGTTGAAGGCGATGGCACCAGCGGCGGATTCGGCGGCGGCTTGCAGGTCCGGGGCGTCGGCGAACACGATGTTCGGGCTCTTGCCGCCGGCTTCCAGCCACACGCGCTTCATGTTCGACTCGCCGGAGCGAATCAACAGTTGCTTGGCGATCTTGGTGGAGCCGGTGAATACCAGGGTGTCGACATCCATGTGCAGCGCCAGGGCGTTACCGACGGTGTGGCCGTAACCCGGCAGTACGTTGAACACACCTTTGGGGATACCGGCTTCAACGGCGAGGGCCGCGATGCGGATGGCGGTCAGCGGGGACTTTTCGGACGGCTTGAGGATCACCGAGTTACCGGTGGACAGCGCTGGGCCGAGCTTCCAGCACGCCATCATCAATGGGAAGTTCCACGGCACGATGGCGCCGACAACGCCCACCGGTTCGCGGGTCACCAGGCCCAATTGATCGTGCGGGGTGGCGGCGACTTCGTCGTAGATCTTGTCGATCGCCTCGCCGCTCCAGCTCAGGGCATTCGCCGCGCCGGGTACGTCGATGTTCAGGGAGTCGCTGATCGGCTTGCCCATGTCCAGGGTTTCGAGCAGCGCCAGCTCTTCGGCATTGGCCTTGAGCAGCGCGGCGAAACGGATCATGGTGGCCTTGCGCTTGGCCGGCGCCAGGCGCGACCAGACACCCGAGTTGAAGGTGGCGCGAGCGTTTTCCACGGCGCGCTGGGCGTCGTCGGTGTCACAGCTGGCAACAGTGGCCAGCAGGCGGCCATCGACCGGGCTGATGCATTCGAAGGTATCGCCGGAAACAGCAGCGGTGTATTCGCCATTGATGTAGGCGCGGCCTTCGATCTTCAGATCCTTGGCGCGTTGTTCCCAGTCGGCACGGGTCAGGGTGGTCATGCGAGTGTCCTCCTCTTATTGAATACAAGGGCCGGGCGATGTCCCCGGCAGCCTCAAAGAATGCTTGCCCGCCCGCCATCTGTTCGGCGCAAGGCAGCTGCCACCCTAAACCAGCGGCTGGGGATGTTTCAATATATTTGACATAACGGCGGTAAACGCCCTTGCGATGTTCATTTTAATAAACATAGACTTTGGGCTCTCCAACCGCAGGCCAGACGGGACACGCACATGAGCATCCAGGACATCGTCGACTTCAGCCAAGCCAACACCGCCCCCGAACGCTATCGCCCTGCCGCCGAGAAAATCCTCAAGGGCGATCCCGAACAGACCGTCTATAACCACTACAACAGCCCATGCGGCCAGATGAACGCCGGCGTTTGGGAAGGTGAAGTCGGGCAGTGGAAAGTCAACTACACCGAGCATGAGTACTGCGAGATTGTGCAGGGCGTGTCGGTGCTGCGTGACGCCGAGGGTAACGCCAAGACCCTGCGCGCCGGCGACCGCTTCGTGGTTCCAGCGGGCTTCAGCGGTACGTGGGAAGTACTGGAGCCGTGCCGCAAGATTTATGTGGTCTTCGAACAGAAAGCCTGATCAATAAACGCGCAAGCAAAAAAAAGCCCGCATCGTGAGATACAGGCTTTTTTTCACAAGGAAGAAAATCAATTACTTGATTTTGCCTTCTTTGTAGATCACGTGCTTGCGAACGCGCGGGTCGAACATTTTCTTTTCGAGCTTGTCCGGGGTAGTACGCTTGTTCTTGTCGGTAGTGTAGAAGTGACCAGTACCGGCGCTAGAGATCATTCGAATCAATTCACGCATGATAGAGCTCCTTAGATCTTGCCAGCGGCGCGGATTTCGGCCAGCACGACAGTGATGCCACGCTTGTCGATGATACGCATGCCTTTGGCAGATACACGCAGGCGAACAAAACGTTTCTCTTCTTCAACCCAGAAGCGGTGATGCTGCAGGTTCGGCAGGAAACGACGACGGGTTTTGTTATTTGCGTGGGAAATGTTATTCCCAGTCACCGGACCCTTACCGGTAACTTGACAGACTCTCGACATGCCTCAGCCCTCTAAAACCACATGCCCAACCCGGCATGGGTTGGCCGCTTAATCTCTCAGTCATTTGGCGCCAGGCGCCGCGTTTCTTTAGGGTCTTACCGGCTACACCTACAAGCGAAGGAACCGGGCCCCTAGAAAAGAGCGCTGCTTTATACCAGAAAGACCCTGGTGCAACAACAGCGAGTGTGTTTTTACCGGAGTAAATCTCGCCTGTTGACGCCTGAACCGTTGCCAGGAGGGGCCGCTGTCACAGCCGACCGCTCGTCGCACAGAATGATTTTCAGCGCACGCGCGCACCGCAAAGTGCGCGACGAAACAATCTGAGGCGCCATCAAAACAGCATTTTGACTAAAAGCACAGGCAAAAATGGGCTAGTCATTTATCCATCAGACCACTACGGTAGGACTTTTCCAGACTGCACTCGCAGATGGGCCTTCGATCTGCAAAGGAAACCGACCATGCGCCTCGCTGCCCTACCGCTGTTGCTCGCTCCTCTCTTTATCGCGCCGCTGGCCTGCGCCGCCACCACCTTGAGCGTATGCACCGAGGCCAGCCCTGAAGGGTTCGACGTGGTGCAGTACAACTCACTGACCACCACCAACGCCTCGGCCGATGTGCTGATGAACCGCCTGGTGGACTACGACGCCGCCGGCGGCAAGCTGGTGCCAAGCCTGGCGGACAGCTGGGACGTGTCGCCGGACGGCCTGACCTACACCTTCAAGCTGCACCCGAATGTGAAATTCCATCGCACCGAGTATTTCACCCCGAGCCGCACCCTGACCGCCGAAGACGTGCGCTTCAGCTTCGAACGCATGCTCGACCCGGCCAACCCGTGGCACAAGATCGCCCAAAGCGGTTTCCCCCACGCCCAGTCGCTGCAATTGCCGACATTGGTCAAAAAAATCGACGCACTGGACCCGCTGACCGTGCGCTTTACCCTGGATCATGCTGACTCCACCTTCCTCGCCGCCCTGAGCATGGGCTTTGCCTCGATCTATCCGGCCGAGTACGCCGATAAACTGCTCAAGGCTGGCACACCGGAGAAACTCAACAGCCAACCGATCGGCACCGGGCCGTTTATCTTCAGCCGGTTCCAGAAAGACGCCGTGATTCGCTACAAGGCCAACCCGGACTACTTCGCCGGCAAACCGGCTGTGGATAACTTGATCTTTGCCATTACCCCTGACGCGAACGTGCGCCTGCAGAAGTTGCACCGCGACGAATGCCAGGTCGCCCTGTCGCCCAAGCCTCTGGACGTGGTCGAGGCCAGGAAAGATCCTGCGCTGAAGGTAGAAAAAACCGCTGCGTTCATGACCGCGTTCGTGGCCATCAACAGTCAACACCCTCCCCTGGACAAGCCGGAAGTACGTCAGGCGATCAACCTGGCCTTCGACAAGGCCAGCTATCTCAAGGCTGTGTTTGAAGACACTGCCGAAGCCGCCAGCGGCCCTTATCCACCCAACACCTGGAGCTACGCCAAGGAGTTGCCGGGTTATCCACAGGACCTCCCCAAGGCCAAGGCGTTGCTGGACCGCGCAGGACTCAAGGATGGCTTCAAGACGACGATCTGGACACGCCCCACCGGCAGCCTGCTGAACCCCAACCCGAACCTGGGCGCACAACTGCTGCAGGCGGACCTGGCCAAGGTCGGCATCCAGGCCGAGATTCGCGTGATCGAATGGGGCGAGCTGATTCGCCGCGCCAAGGCCGGAGAGCATGACCTGCTGTTCATGGGCTGGGCCGGCGACAACGGCGACCCGGATAACTTCCTGACGCCGCAGTTTTCCTGCTCGGCCGTGAAGTCCGGCACCAACTTCGCACGCTACTGCGACCCTGCGCTGGACAAGCTGATCAGCGCCGGCAAGACCACCAGCGAGCAAGGTGTGCGCAGCAAGCTGTATCAGCAGGCCCAGGCCCAGATCCAGCAACAGGCGCTGTGGTTGCCCCTGGCACACCCGACCGCGTTTGCCCTGGTACGCGAGAATGTCGAGGGTTACCAGGTGAGCCCATTCGGGCGCCAGGACTTCTCGAAGGTCAGCGTCAAACCTTGAGCCTCGCCCCCGCCCTGACCGGGCGGGGTCACATCCACCCATACTCCGCCATCGACAACGGGTCACCATCCCCGACGATGATGTGATCCAAGACCCGCACATCCACTACTTCCAATGCCTTTTGCAGCGTCTTGGTCATTTTTCGATCAGCGGCGCTCGGCTGCGCAACACCCGAAGGGTGGTTGTGACACAGGATCAACGCCGCGGCGTTGTACGCCAGGGCACGCTTGACCACCTGCCGAGGGTAAACCAGGGCGGTATCGATGGTGCCTTGGGACAACGCTTCGAACCCCAGCACCCGATGCCTTGAATCGAGGAACAGACAGCCGAATATCTCGTTAGGCTCATGGCGCAACATGGCCTTGAGGTACTCGCGCACGGCCAATGGGCTTTCCAGCACCGAATCATTGCGCAGGCGCTCGGCCATGTGGCGCCGGGACATTTCCAGCACCGCCTGCAACTGCGCAAACTTCGCCGGTCCCAACCCCAGCTGTTGGTTGAACACGACCTGATTGGCCTCCAGCAGCGGACGCAGGCCACCAAACTGCGCCAATAGATGGCGCGCCAGGTCCACGGCACTCTTGCCGCAGACCCCCGTGCGCAGGAAGATTGCCAGCAACTCGGCATCCGACAGGCTCGCCGCGCCCCACTCCAGAAGCCTCTCTCGCGGCCGCTCCGCCGCTGGCCAATCACGAATACTCATCCCACCTCCCTATGCATGTGCGCCCTGCCGCCCAGCAAACGCTGTGTTATCGTAGGGCCTCTTTTTTGCCTGCGATTTCACCTGGGGAGGGGGCATCGCAGGCGTCACTGAACTGGCTTCACTGAACTGGAAAGGCAAACCAATGCAGCGTCTGTATCGGAAACGCATCGTTCTCGGCGTCGGCGGCGGCATTGCCGCCTACAAGAGCGCAGAGCTGGTTCGCAGGCTCCTCGACCAAGGCGCCGAAGTGCGCGTGGTCATGACCCGCGGCGGCAGTGAGTTCATCACGCCCCTGACCATGCAGGCCTTGTCCGGCCACCCGGTTCATCTGGACTTGCTGGACCCGGCGGCCGAAGCGGCCATGGGCCACATCGAACTGGCCAAATGGGCCGACCTGGTGCTGATCGCCCCGGCCACCGCCGACCTGATCGCCCGCCTGGCCCAGGGTATCGCCGATGATCTGCTGACCACGTTGGTATTGGCCACCGACGCCACCGTCGCCATCGCTCCAGCCATGAACCAGGCCATGTGGCGCGACCCGGCCACCCAGGCCAACACTCAATTGCTGCAAAACCGTGGCCTCAAAGTATTTGGCCCGGCCTCCGGCAGCCAGGCCTGCGGCGACGTCGGCCTGGGCCGCATGCTCGAAGCCACCGACCTGGCGCTGTGCGCCGCCGAGTGCTTCCAGCACCTGGCCCTGACCGGCAAGCACGTGCTGATCACGGCAGGCCCGACCCAGGAAAACATCGACCCGGTGCGTTACATCACCAACCATAGCTCAGGAAAAATGGGCTTTGCCTTGGCAGAAGCCGCGGTCGAGGCAGGCGCACGCGTCACCCTCATCACCGGTCCGGTGCATTTGCCGACACCCGATCGCGTCACGCGAATCGACGTAGTCAGCGCCCGGGACATGCTGGCGGCCTGCGAAGCGGCGATTCCGTGCGATCTATTCATCGCCTCGGCAGCGGTAGCGGACTACCGCCCGGAAGTCGTTGCGCCGCAAAAGCTCAAGAAAGACCCTACAAGCGGCGACGGCCTGCTCCTTCAAATGGTGCGCAACCCGGACATCCTGGCCACCATCGCCACGCGTCCGGACCGCCCGTTCAGTGTCGGCTTCGCCGCCGAGACCGAGCACTTGCTGGATTACGCCGCACGCAAATTGAAAGACAAAAACCTCGACCTGATCGTTGCCAATGACGTCGCCAACCCGAGCATCGGCTTCAACAGCGAGGAAAATGCCTGCAGCGTGATCGATCGCGAGCTGCACGCGACGCTTTTCGCCCAGACCAGCAAGGGCAAGATTGCCCGCCAACTGATCTCTTTTATCGCCCAACGGCTGAACCAGGTTTAATTTCCATGCACGCTTTGCAAGCCAAGATCCTCGACCCACGCATCGGCACCGAATTCCCGCTGCCCGCCTACGCCACCCCGGGCTCCGCCGGCCTGGACCTGCGCGCCATGCTCAAGGAAGACACCGTCCTTGAACCGGGCCAGACCCTGCTGATCCCCACCGGCCTGTCGATCTACGTCGGCGACCCCGGCCTGGCCGCGCTGATCCTGCCGCGTTCCGGCCTGGGCCATAAACATGGCATCGTGCTGGGCAACCTGGTGGGGCTGATCGACTCGGACTACCAGGGCGAGTTGATGGTGTCGTGCTGGAACCGTGGCCAGACCGCGTTCAACATCGCGGTCGGCGAGCGTATCGCCCAACTGGTACTGGTGCCCGTCGTACAAGCCCACTTCGAGCTCGTGCAGGAATTCGACGAGACCCAACGCGGTGCTGGCGGCTTCGGGCATTCGGGCAGTCACTGACCAAGCTGACCCTGGCCGGCACCTCTGGTCCGGCCAGCCACTACCGCACGGCTTTCAGCAAGAAGAATGCGCGGAATTTATCGGCATGATTTCCCAATACCAATCAATGGGTTACGCAGAAAAAAATACGGAGCCCAAACTCCGATGGCATTTTTGCACCACGAACTCTCTGCCGAAAACACCGTCATACCCTTCAGTTTGAGCCTGCCGGCCAGCCCCATTAAGGCCAGCCTTGCCCCCTTTCAGATGGAGTTCCCCCCGCAATGAGTACCGCAGCCCGAGTAGCCCCGACGTTCCCCGACAGTATCTTTCGCGCCTACGACATTCGTGGCGTGGTGCCCAAGACCCTGACTGCCGAAACCGCCTACTGGATTGGCCGCGCCATCGGTGCCCAGAGCCTGGCCCAGGACGAGCCCAACGTTTCAGTGGGTCGCGACGGTCGCCTTTCCGGTCCCGAACTGGTGGAACAACTGATCCAGGGCCTGGCCGACAGCGGCTGCCACGTCAGCGACGTTGGCCTGGTGCCAACCCCTGCGCTGTACTACGCCGCCAACGTCCTGGCCGGCAAGTCCGGGGTGATGCTCACCGGTAGCCATAACCCCTCGGACTACAATGGCTTCAAGATCGTCATCGCCGGCGACACCCTCGCCAACGAGCAGATCCAGGCCTTGCATAACCGCCTGAAAACCAATGACCTGACCAGCGGCAAGGGCAGCGTCACCAAAGTTGACATCCTGCAGCGCTACTCTGACGAAATCACCCGTGACGTCAAACTCGCGCGCCGCTTGAAAGTGGTGGTGGACTGCGGCAACGGCGCGGCCGGGGTGATCGCCCCGCAACTGCTCGAAGCCCTCAATTGCGAAGTGGTGCCGTTGTTCTGCGACGTTGATGGCAACTTTCCCAACCATCACCCGGACCCAGGCAAGCCTGAGAACCTGGTGGACCTGATCGCCAAGGTCAAGGAAACCGGCGCCGACGTCGGCCTGGCCTTCGACGGTGACGGTGACCGCGTGGGCGTGGTGACGAATACCGGCGAGAACGTGTTCGCAGACCGCCTGCTGATGCTGTTCGCCCGCGACGTGGTGGCGCGCAATGCCAACGCCGAGATCATCTTCGACGTGAAGTGCACCCGCCGTCTCACGCCGCTGATCAAGGAATATGGCGGCCGTCCACTAATGTGGAAGACCGGTCACTCGTTGATCAAAAAGAAAATGAAGGAAACCGGCGCGCTGTTGGCCGGCGAAATGAGCGGCCATGTGTTCTTCAAGGAGCGCTGGTTCGGTTTCGACGACGGCATTTACAGCGCCGCTCGTCTGCTGGAGATCCTCAGCAAGGAAAAATCCACGGCGCAGGAGCTGTTTCAGACCTTCCCGAACGATATTTCTACGCCAGAGATCAATATCCATGTGACCGAGGAGAGCAAATTCAGCATCATTGACGCACTGCACGATGCGCAATGGGGTGAAGGCGCCAACCTGACCTCCATTGATGGTGTGCGAGTCGATTACGCCAAAGGCTGGGGCCTGGTTCGCGCGTCCAACACCACACCGGTGCTGGTCCTGCGTTTCGAGGCGGATACCGAGGCCGAGTTGCAGCGCATCAAGGACGTGTTCCACGCCCAGTTGAAACGTGTTGCCCCTGATCTCCAATTACCGTTCTGATTTTTACCGGAGCCCTGAATGACCCTCGAACGCGAAGCCGCTGCCAACACCGCCAAGGTCCTGTCCGAAGCGCTGCCTTATATTCGACGCTACGTCGGCAAGACGCTGGTGATCAAGTACGGCGGCAATGCCATGGAAAGCGACGAGCTGAAAACCGGCTTTGCCCGCGACATCGTGCTGATGAAAGCCGTGGGGATCAACCCGGTGGTGGTCCACGGTGGCGGCCCGCAAATCGGCGACCTGCTCAAGCGCTTGTCGATCGAGAGTCACTTCATCGATGGCATGCGCGTTACTGACGCGCAGACCATGGACGTGGTGGAGATGGTCCTCGGCGGCCAGGTGAACAAGGACATCGTCAACCTGATCAACCGCCATGGCGGAAGCGCCATCGGCCTGACCGGCAAGGACGCGGAGTTGATCCGCGCGAAAAAACTGACCGTGACCCGTCAGACACCGGAGATGACCCAACCGGAAATCATCGACATCGGCCAAGTGGGCGAAGTGATCGGCATCAACACCGACCTGCTCAACCTGCTGGTCAAGGGCGATTTCATCCCGGTGATCGCGCCGATCGGCGTGGGTGCCAACGGTGAGTCCTACAATATCAACGCCGACCTGGTGGCGGGTAAGGTTGCCGAGGCACTGAAGGCTGAAAAGCTAATGCTGCTGACCAACATTGCCGGCCTGATGGACAAGCAAGGCAAGGTGCTCACCGGCTTGACGACCCAACAAGTGGACGACCTGATCGCCGATGGCACCATCTACGGCGGCATGCTGCCCAAGATCCGCTGCGCGCTGGAAGCAGTGCAAGGCGGCGTTGGCAGCTCGCTGATCCTGGATGGTCGGGTGCCGAATGCGATTCTGCTGGAAATCTTCACCGATACCGGTGTGGGCACGCTGATCAGTAACCGCAAGCGTCCTTAACCGCTGAAAACTAAAAAGCCCCCGTTCAATTCAATTGAACGGGGGCTTTTTGCATAGGCCTTGAAAACACCGAAGATCAAATGTGGGAGGGGCGGTGCGACGATTCGACTTGCCCCTCCCACACAAGCCCTCATACACAATTGGTTCTGTGTCAGACGCCGAACTGCTCGCGGTACGCCCGTACTGCCGGCAAATGCTGCTTGAGCTGCGGGTCATCTTCCAGGAACTGCAACACCTGGTTCAACGACACGATGCTCACCACCGGAATGCCGAAATCGCGCTCCACTTCCTGGATCGCCGACAACTCACCGTTGCCACGCTCCTGGCGATTCAGCGCGATCAACACGCCAGCTGCCTTCGCGCCGTCCTGGGAGGCGATGATCTGCATCACTTCACGGATCGCAGTGCCGGCGGTGATGACATCGTCGATGATCAACACATCGCCAGTCAGGGGGGCACCGACCAGGCTGCCGCCTTCACCGTGAGCCTTGGCCTCCTTGCGGTTGAAGCACCAAGGCAAATCCCGCCCATGATGTTCCGCCAGGGCCACGGCCGTTGCGGCAGCCAGGGGAATGCCCTTGTAGGCCGGGCCGAACAACACGTCGAAGGAAATACCGCTTTCAACGATGGCTGCCGCGTAGAAACGACCCAGCTGAGCCAGGGCCGAGCCCGAGTTGAACAAGCCTGCATTGAAGAAGTATGGGCTGGTGCGCCCGGACTTGAGGGTGAACTCACCGAAGCGCAAAACGCCGCGATCGATGGCAAAACGAATGAAATCGCGTTGATACGCCTGCATGAAAAAAGCCTCAGATACCACGGATTTAGCTAATTAGGTAGACGGCGTGTATCATACACGCACGCGATTTTTGGGGCCATTTATGCGGATCATCAGTGTGAACGTTAATGGTATTCAGGCTGCAGTCGAGCGTGGTTTGCTCAGTTGGCTGCAAGCCCAGAATGCCGACGTCATCTGCCTGCAGGATACCCGCGCCTCCGCCTTTGAACTGGACGACCCAGCCTTCCAACTGGATGGCTACTTCCTTTATGCCTGCGATGCCGAAGTCCCTGCCCAAGGTGGCGTGGCTTTGTATTCGCGGTTGCAACCCAAGGCGGTCATCAGCGGCCTCGGCTTCGAGACAGCCGACCGCTACGGGCGCTACCTGCAAGCCGATTTCGATAAGGTCAGCATCGCGACCTTGCTGCTCCCTTCGGGGCAGAACGGCGATGAGGATTTGAACCAGAAGTTCAAGCTAATGGACGACTTCGCCCGTTACCTGGATAAACAGCGGCGCAAACGTCGCGAGTACATTTATTGTGGCTCGCTGTATGTGGCGCAACAGAAGCTGGATATCAAGAACTGGCGCGACAGCCAGCAATCACCGGGCTTCCTGGCGCCGGAACGGGCCTGGATGGACGAGATTGTCGGTAACATGGGCTATGTGGATGCCCTGCGCGAAGTCAGCCGCGAAGGCGACCAGTACAGCTGGTGGCCGGACAACGAACAGGCTGAGATGCTCAACCTGGGTTGGCGTTTCGACTACCAGTTGCTGACCCCAGGTCTGCGCCGGTTTGTTCGCAGTGCACGCTTGCCGCGCCAGCCGCGCTTCTCGCAGCACGCGCCGCTGATCGTGGACTACGACTGGACACTGACCATCTGAGGTCTTTTTCCAGGCACAAAAAAACCGACATCGCTGTCGGTTTTTTTGTGGGCGTTCATTATTTGACCAGACGCCAGGTCAAGGGATAGCGGTAGGCAATCCCCTTGTTGGCTTTGATCGCACCAATGATCGTCAGCACCACGCTCGCGATTGCCAACGCAGTCATCAGGAAGAACCCGATTACCGCGAAGGCCAGCACGATGCAAACGATCCAGGCGATGGCCACGGTAAGCTGGAAATTCAGGGCTTCCTTGCCCTGATCATCAATGAACGGGTCCACTTCTTTTTTCATTTGCCACAGGATCAGCGGGCCGACGACACTGCCGAAGGGGAACACAAACCCCAGGAACGCCGCGAGATGACACAACATGGCCCCCTGACGGACTTCATAGGAAGGCGTGGGTACCGGCATCTGGTTGTCATTCATGGCGTTTCTCCTTGAGGCCGGTTCAGTCAGCCAGCGCGGCGTTCTGCAGGGCGAAGATTTCGGTCATGCCTTTCTGGGCCAAGGCCAGCATGGCGTTCAGCTCGGCCGGCTGGAAAGGTGCGCCTTCGGCGGTGCCCTGCACTTCGATGAAACCACCGGTGCTGGTCATCACCACGTTCAGGTCGGTCTCGGCAGCCGAGTCTTCCAGGTAATCCAGGTCCAGCACGGGCTCACCCTGATACATGCCGACCGACACCGCGGCGATCATCTGCTTGAGCGGGTCACCGCCCTTCAGGCCGCCACGTTTCTTGATCACTTTGAGTGCGTCGACCAGGGCCACCATGGCGCCGGTGATCGATGCCGTGCGGGTGCCGCCGTCGGCCTGGATCACATCGCAGTCGACATACAGGGTCACGTCGCCCAGTTTGGACATGTCCAGGGCAGCGCGCAGGGAACGACCGATCAGACGCTGGATTTCCAGGGTACGGCCGCCCTGCTTGCCACGGCTGGCTTCACGCTGGTTACGCTCGCCGGTGGCACGCGGCAGCATGCCGTACTCGGCGGTCAACCAACCCTGGCCCTGGCCCTTGAGGAAACGCGGCACGCCGTTTTCGACGCTGACGGTGCAGATCACCTTGGTATCGCCAAACTCGACCAGTACGGATCCCTCGGCGTGTTTGGTGTAGTTGCGGGTGATGCGGATCGAGCGGAGCTGATCGGCAGCGCGACCACTTGGACGTTTCATAGGGGATACCTGTACGGAGGACGAAAAACTGCCGAGCATTATAGAGCCGCGAGCCGATTCGGGGCACTTCTAAAAAATTCGGTTACGAATGGTCAACTATTGCCCATTGCTTGGGCGCGCCCGCCCCACTGCGCTACAATCCTGCGCCTTCTTAATCATCAGCCCGTGTTTGCGGGACTGCAACGCGAGGTACCTCCATGGTGCACAGCATGACCGCCTTCGCCCGCGTCGAAAACGCCGGCGCCCAAGGCACCCTGAGCTGGGAACTGCGTTCGGTCAACAGCCGTTACCTGGAGCCGCACCTGCGCCTGCCGGAATCGTTCCGCGACCTTGAGGGCGCCGTGCGTGAAGCGCTGCGCCAAGGCATCTCCCGCGGCAAGCTGGAATGCACGCTGCGCTTTACCGAGGAGACTACCGGCAAACCGCTGCAGGTCGACCGCGACCGCGCCGCGCAGCTGGTCGCCGCCGCCGAAACCATCGCCAGCCTGATCCAGCAGCCGGCCGCACTGAACCCCCTTGAAGTGCTGGCCTGGCCCGGCGTGCTGGTGGCCGACGCCGCCGACCCGCAAGCCCTCAACGCCGACGCCCTCGCCCTGTTCAACCAGGGCTTGAAGGAACTCAAGGCCGGCCGCGAGCGCGAAGGCGCCGAACTGGCACGTCTGATCAACGAGCGCCTGAGCGCGATCGAAGAAGACGTGATCACCCTGCGTGAACTGGTGCCGCAGATGCTCGCCACCCAGCGCCAGAAGGTCCTCGACCGCTTCACGGACATGAAGGCCGACCTCGACCCGGTGCGCCTGGAACAGGAAATGGTCCTGCTGGCACAGAAGAGCGACGTTGCCGAAGAACTCGACCGCTTGAGCACCCATATTCTTGAAGTGCGCCGCGTGCTCAAGTCCGGCGCGCCGCCGGTCGACGCCTGGACTTCCTGATGCAGGAACTCAACCGCGAGGCCAATACACTCGGCTCCAAGGCATTTGACCCGCGCAGCACCACGGCTGCGGTTAACCTCAAAGTGTTGATCGAGCAGATGCGCGAACAAGTACAGAATATTGAGTAAGGCAATCTCCATGACCCATAGCACCGGCACCCTGTACATCATTTCCGCCCCTTCGGGCGCGGGCAAAAGCAGCTTGGTCAAGGCGCTGACCGACACCAATGACCAGATCCGCATTTCGGTCTCCCACACTACCCGCGCCATGCGTCCGGGTGAGGTGAACGGCGTGCACTATCACTTCGTCGAGCGCACCGAGTTCGTCAAGATGATCGAACACGGTGACTTCCTGGAGCGCGCCGAAGTGTTCGGCAACCTCTATGGCACTTCGCAAAGCCACCTGCAGCAGACGCTGGATGAAGGCCACGACCTGATCCTGGAAATCGACTGGCAGGGCGCCGAGCAAGTGCGCAAGTTGATGCCCCAGGCGCGCTCGATCTTCATCCTGCCGCCTTCGCTCGAAGCCTTGCACCAGCGCCTGACCAACCGTGGCCAGGACAGTGACGAGATCATCGAAGGCCGCATGCGTGAAGCCGTCAGCGAAATGAGCCACTACGTCGACTACGACTACCTGATCATCAATGACGATTTTTCCCACGCACTGGATGATCTGAAGGCGATTTTCCGCACCAATCAGCTCCAGCAAAAGCGCCAACAGCAGCGTTTCGGCAAATTACTCGCCGAACTGCTGGGCTGATTGGCTCTTCCCAAAACCGCCGCAAGGGCTTTACATTGGCGCTTGTAGCGGTTTTGCGAGGACCTGCGAAAAATCAGCGCTTCCCTAAACGCTGGTGATTTTTTAAACTGCTCAGTCCGCTCGCCCAACCGGGCAGCGCGCATCTTGCATTCGCTCCGAGGAATACCATGGCCCGCGTAACCGTTGAAGACTGCCTAGAACACGTGGATAACCGCTTTGAGCTGGTCATGCTCTCTACCAAGCGTGCCCGTCAACTGGCCACCGGCGGCAAAGAGCCCCTGGTCCAGTGGGAAAACGACAAGCCTACCGTTGTAGCCCTGCGTGAAATCGCCGAAGGCCTGATGAGCTACGAGTTCATCGCCAACGCTGAAATCGTTGAAGACGAACCGCTGTTCGCAGCGTTCGAGGACGAGTCCAACGAGGCCGTCTAAGCCTATGCCTGGTCGACGTAGCACGGCGCGCAGTCACAGCCTTCGGCAGGAGTTCATACCTTGCCGAGCATAGACGCCCTCGCCGATCGCTTATCGACCTACCTCGGCCCCGACCAGGTCAACCTGGTCCGCCGAGCGTATTTCTACGCCGAACAAGCCCACGACGGCCAACGCCGCCGTAGCGGTGAGGCGTACGTCACCCATCCTCTTGCGGTGGCCAATATTCTGGCCGACATGCACATGGACCATCAGAGCCTGATGGCTGCGATGCTGCATGACGTGATCGAAGACACCGGCATCGCCAAGGAAGCGCTCAGTTCGCAATTTGGCGAAACCGTGGCCGAACTGGTCGACGGGGTCAGCAAGTTGACCCAGATGAACTTCGAGACCAAGGCCGAAGCTCAGGCGGAAAACTTCCAGAAGATGGCCATGGCCATGGCCCGGGATATCCGGGTGATCCTGGTCAAGCTGGCCGACCGGCTGCACAACATGCGCACGCTGGAAGTGCTGTCGGGCGAGAAACGCCGACGCATTGCCAAGGAAACCCTGGAAATCTACGCGCCCATCGCCAACCGGCTGGGCATGCACGCCATTCGAATCGAGTTCGAAGACCTCGGTTTCAAGGCCATGCACCCGATGCGCTCGGCGCGCATCTACCAGGCGGTCAAGCGTGCCCGGGGCAACCGCAAGGAAATCGTCAACAAGATCGAAGAGTCGCTGAGCCATTGCCTGGCGATCGACGAGATCGAGGGCGAGGTCAGCGGGCGCCAGAAGCACATCTACGGCATCTACAAGAAGATGCGCGGCAAACGGCGGGCCTTCAACGAAATCATGGACGTGTATGCGTTCCGGATCATCGTCGACAAGGTCGATACCTGCTACCGCGTGCTGGGCGCTGTACATAATTTGTACAAACCCCTGCCGGGCCGCTTCAAGGACTACATCGCCATTCCCAAGGCCAACGGCTACCAATCGCTGCATACCACGCTGTTCGGCATGCACGGCGTGCCGATCGAGATCCAGATCCGCACCCGCGAAATGGAAGAGATGGCCAACAATGGCATCGCTGCCCATTGGCTGTACAAATCCAGCGGCGACGAGCAGCCAAAGGGCACCCATGCCCGTGCGCGCCAGTGGGTCAAAGGCGTGCTGGAAATGCAGCAACGTGCCGGCAACTCCCTGGAATTCATCGAGAGCGTGAAGATCGACCTGTTCCCGGACGAGGTCTACGTGTTCACGCCCAAAGGGCGGATCATGGAGCTGCCCAAAGGCTCCACGGCGGTCGACTTCGCCTACGCGGTGCATACGGATGTCGGCAACAGCTGCATTGCGTGCCGTATCAACCGGCGCCTGGCCCCGCTGTCGGAACCGCTGCAAAGCGGCTCCACCGTGGAGATCGTCAGCGCACCGGGCGCACGGCCGAACCCGGCGTGGCTCAATTTCGTGGTCACCGGCAAGGCGCGCACGCACATCCGCCACGCATTGAAACTGCAGCGCCGCTCCGAGTCCATCAGCCTCGGCGAACGCTTGCTGAACAAGGTACTCAACGGCTTCGACAGCGCGCTGGACAAGATCCCCCAGGAGCGCGTGCAAGCGATGCTTCACGAGTATCGCCAGGAAACCATCGAAGACCTGCTGGAAGATATCGGCCTGGGCAACCGCATGGCCTACGTGGTCGCTCGCCGCCTGCTGGGCGAAGGCGAACAGCTGCCAAGCCCGGAAGGCCCACTGGCGATTCGTGGCACCGAGGGCCTGGTGCTCAGCTACGCCAAATGCTGCACGCCGATCCCAGGCGACCCGATCGTCGGGCACCTGTCCGCGGGCAAAGGCATGGTGGTGCACCTGGACAACTGCCGCAATATCACCGAAATCCGCCACAACCCGGAAAAATGCATCCAGCTCTCCTGGGCCAAGGATGTCACCGGCGAATTCAATGTCGAGTTGCGCGTGGAGCTGGAGCACCAGCGCGGCCTGATTGCCCTGCTGGCCAGCAGCGTCAACGCGGCCGACGGCAATATCGAAAAAATCAGCATGGACGAGCGCGATGGCCGCATCAGCGTGGTCCAGCTGGTGGTCAGCGTCCACGACCGTGTGCACCTGGCCCGCGTGATCAAGAAACTGCGTGCCTTGACCGGTGTGATCCGCATCACCCGCATGCGTGCCTAGCGCTTCAACTTAAGTCATCGCTTATTACAAGGAGTCATTCATGACCAAGACAGTAATCACCAGCGACAAGGCCCCGGCCGCCATCGGCACCTACTCCCAGGCGATCAAGGCGGGCAACACCGTCTACATGTCCGGCCAGATCCCGCTGGACCCGAAGACCATGGAACTGGTGGAAGGCTTCGAAGCACAGACCGTGCAGGTCTTCGAGAACCTCAAGTCCGTGGCCGAAGCCGCCGGCGGTTCGTTCAAGGACATCGTCAAGCTGAACATCTTCCTTACCGACCTGAGCCACTTCGCCAAGGTCAACGAGATCATGGGCAAGTACTTCGAACAACCTTACCCAGCCCGCGCCGCCATCGGCGTTGCCGCTCTGCCAAAGGGCGCACAGGTTGAGATGGACGCCATTCTGGTCATCGAGTAAAACACCCGGCGCAGCCCAAACAGGCTGCGCCGACTTCGTTTTAAAAGGATTTCATGATGCGCAAAGCGCTTGTAGCCACTTCGTTGCTCGCCCTGCTGCTCGGCGGCTGCGCCAGCAACCCTGCCGACCGGGATGTGAGCGGCACCTGGATCAACCAGGTCGCCATCGATGCGGCAGCCAAGGGCGGCCCTTTGCGTGAAGCGCTGCAAAGCTTCGGACCGAACCTCGAATGGGAGGTGAATACCAAGGCTTCCCAGGCACGCTACTACAACGGTTTTGAAGTCGCGGAAGGCAAGCTGCTCGGTGAAAAATCCGGCGCCTGGAGCGTGGATTTCTATGGCAGCTCCGCCACCGAACTCAAGCGTAAAGGCAAACAACTGCTGCAGGTTGCCAACGATAACGAGCCCGAACAGCTGTTTGCTCGCGCCAAGGACCCGGCACCGGAAGGCGCGCCACTGGGCGCCAATTTCGAGCGCGCCTTGTATGCCGCCTACATGGGTGGCGACTGGAAGATCACTGACGGTTTCGGTAACGGCGCCATCGTGCAGTTCCAGGCTGACGGCAAAGTCGCAGGCTTGCCGAACGTTGATCGGTATTCGTTATGTCTGGCGGGTGATTGCGCCTCTATGAGTGGCGGCTACGACAGTATCTGGCTGCAGCTCAACGGCGTGGGCAACCCGTGGATCTTTGCGCGTAAAGGCAAGCAACTGGAAATATTCCAGGGGATCAATACCGCGCAGACGGACGAAGTGCCTCAGTTCACACCGGGCCCTCGCCAATGGCTGCTTGAAAAGCAATAAACAACCCTCCCACATTTTTGGCCGCGTTTCAGCCTTTGAGAATCGCGGCATAGCCTTCCCGGTAAGTCGGGTATGTCGGCACCCACCCCAACGCCTTGATACGCGCATTACTGCATCGCTTGCTGCCCGCCCGGCGCACACTGGCGTCCTCGGACCACTGCGTAACACCCAAATACTCACGTAACCAGGCCACCACCTCAGCCAACGGCGCCGGCGCGTCATCGACGCCGATATAGACCTTGTCCAGCGAACCGCCCTGTTCCACATGACGCAACAAAAACGCCAGCAATCCCGCGGCGTCATCGGCGTGTATGCGGTTGCCATACAAAGGTGGGTCGACTGCCACGCGATAACCTTGGCGCACCTGGGTCAGCAGCCATTCGCGGCCCGGACCGTAGATACCGGTCAAGCGCACGATACTGGCGGGTATGCCGCTGCTCAGTGCAACCTGCTCGGCTTCGAGCATGACTTGTCCGGAATAGCCCTTGGCCTGGGTTTGCGAGGTTTCATCGACCCACTCGCCATTCTGCTGCCCGTAGACGCTGCTGCTGGATACAAACAGCAGATGTTTAGGCTCCTGCCCGTAATCCTTCAGCCACTCCAGCACATGCTGCAACCCTTGAACGTAAGCGGCGCGATAACCGGCTTCATCGTGGTCCGTCGCAGCGGCGCAATACACCAGGTAATCCACCCCGCCGATGGGCCAGGTGTCGGGACAATCCTTGTTGAACAGGTTGCCGGCAATACCGATGACGCCCTCGGGCAGGCGCGAAATATCGCGGCGCAGGCCATGAACCTCCCATTCCGAGGCCAGCAATTGGCTAGCCAGCCGACTACCCACATCGCCGCATCCGGCAATCACAACAGAAGGCGCAGACATCACAAAACTCCGTTTTCAAAGGTCTAGATTAGCCCTCACAGCCGACTGGCGGCCAGAAAAAGCACAAATAAAGTTACTGTATTACTTCTGTTAACAAGAATTACTTGCAATAATGACCTCCCATTTGTCCTCGGCCGTTCAGGGTCTGGTAGGACGATCACTCATTTTTCTTCTCAGGTCCGGCCAGCATGACACGTCATACAAACCCCGCTTCGCCAACCAAGCTTCACAGCCCGTCCCGCGCCTGGCGCGCGATTGCTGCGCTGCTGTTCAGCGTACTGCTGGCGCCGACCGCCGCATTTGCTGACGCCACCGCACCCGCCGCTCCGGCTGCCGCCGAGCACAATGCCGCGACGCCGAACGCCCCCGTCGCAGCGCCAGCCGCTGCCACCCCTGCTGCGCCCGCCGTCGCTGGCGACACTGGCGTAGTGCTGGAAGAAGACAACACCCTGGGCATGGCCCACGACCTGTCGCCATGGGGCATGTACCAGAACGCTGACGTGGTGGTGAAAGCCGTGATGATCGGCCTGGCCATCGCCTCGATCATCACTTGGACCATCTGGATCGCCAAGGGCTTCGAATTGCTGGGCGCCAAGCGTCGTCTGCGTACTGAAATCGTCCATCTGAAAAAGGCCACCACCCTCAAGGAAGCGAGCGAGACCGCGACCAAGAAGGGCACCCTGGCCAACCTGCTGGTGCACGACGCGCTTGAAGAAATGCGCCTGTCAGCCAACACCCGCGAAAAAGAAGGCATCAAGGAACGTGTCAGCTTCCGCCTGGAGCGCCTGGTTGCGGCCTGCGGTCGTAATATGAGCAGCGGCACCGGCGTGCTGGCAACCATCGGTTCCACCGCGCCGTTCGTCGGCCTGTTCGGTACCGTATGGGGCATCATGAACAGCTTCATCGGCATCGCCAAAACCCAGACCACCAACCTCGCCGTCGTTGCCCCAGGCATCGCCGAAGCCCTGCTGGCCACGGCCCTGGGCCTGGTTGCCGCGATTCCTGCAGTGGTGATCTACAACGTCTTCGCCCGTTCGATTGCCGGCTACAAGGCCCAGGTATCCGACGCGTCGGCAGAAGTCCTGCTGCTGGTCAGCCGCGACCTCGATCACCAGCCTTCCGAGCGCAGCTCGCAACCGCACATGGTGAAAGTGGGGTAATCGGCCATGGGCCTGCATTTGAATCAAGGCGACGACGAGCTCGTCGAGAACCACGAAATCAACGTGACGCCGTTTATCGACGTGATGCTGGTGCTGCTGATCATCTTCATGGTTGCCGCGCCGCTGGCCACCGTGGACATCAAGGTCGACCTGCCAGCGTCCAGCGCCAAGCCTGCGCCGCGGCCGGAGAAGCCGATCTTCCTCAGCGTCAAGGCGGACCAACGCCTGTTCCTGGGTGAAGAAGAAGTCAAAACCGAAAGCCTGGGCCCGGTGCTCGACGCCAAGACCCAGGGCAAGAAAGATACGACGATCTTCTTCCAGGCCGACAAGGGCGTGGACTACGGCGACCTGATGAGCGTGATGGATGCCCTGCGGGCAGCCGGCTACCTCAAGGTAGGCCTGGTCGGACTAGAGACGGCAGCCAAGAAATGATCACGACGCGCCACAAACTGACGCGTTATGGCACCAGCCTCGCCGTCGTGCTGGGCGTGCATGCCGTCGCGATCGCCATCGCGCTCCACTGGTCGGCGCCGCGCACGGTGCAGTTGCCACCGGCCGCCATGGTCATTGACCTGGCGCCGATGCCTGCACCACCGCCACCGGCTCCGCCGAAAGTGGTCACGCCGCCGCAACCGCCTGCTCCGGTAGAAGAGTTGCCTTTGCCGAAACTGGCCGAGGCCCCCAAGCCGACAATCCAGGTGCCCAAGCCGGTCAAGCCCAAACCCAAACCTCAGCCGCCCAAGCCAGTGGAGAAAAAGATCGAGCCGCCCAAGGAGAAGCCCTCCGAGGAGCCGCCGAGCGATGCTCCGCCCACCCCGGCACCCGCGGAAAAATCGGCGCAGCCGGTTCCTGGCCCGTCGCCTCAGCAAATCGCGGCCAAAGCGTCCTGGGAAGGCGCCCTGCTGGCGCACTTGCAGAAGTACAAGAAGTACCCGCCAGGCGCTCAGGCGAGTGGCAAGGAAGGCTTGAACCGCCTGAAGTTCATAGTCGACGCCGACGGCAACGTGCTGTCCTACGAGCTGGTGGGCCGTTCCGGCAACGCCGACCTGGACCGTGCAACCCTGGACATGATCCGTCGTGCCCAGCCGTTGCCCAAGCCACCGGCGCACATGTTGAAAGGCGGCAGTATCGAGATCGTTGCACCGTTCGTGTACAACATCGAGAAGCGTCGCCGCTGAGTGTGGGAGGGGCTTGCCCCTCCCACCGCTGATTGCGCGCGGCTAAAATCTCAGCTATTTCCCGCTCAATCCCCAGCAAAGTTCTGATAACGTGCGTCTATTGATTGCAGCCGGTATGCTTGGCCCGCAACCTCATGGACGCTCGCTATGACTCTTACAGAATTACGCTACATCGTGACCCTCGCCCAAGAACAACACTTCGGCCACGCGGCGGAGCGTTGCCACGTCAGTCAGCCGACGCTGTCGGTGGGCGTGAAAAAGCTTGAAGACGAACTCGGTGTGCTGATTTTCGAGCGCAGCAAAAGCGCCGTGCGCCTCACCCCGGTGGGCGAAGGCATTGTGGCCCAGGCGCAAAAAAGTGCTGGAGCAAGCGCAAAGCATTCGCGAGCTGGCCCAGGCCGGCAAGAACCAGCTGACCGCCCCGCTCAAAGTCGGCGCGATCTACACCGTCGGCCCGTACCTGTTCCCGCACCTGATCCCGCAACTGCACCGCGTCGCGCCGCAGATGCCGCTGTATATCGAAGAAAACTTCACCCACGTATTGCGCGATAAACTGCGCAACGGCGAGCTGGACGCGATCATCATCGCCCTGCCGTTCAACGAGGCGGACGTACTCACCCTGCAGCTCTACGACGAGCCCTTCCAGGTGCTGATGCCGGCCTCTCACCCGTGGACGCAAAAAACCACCATCGACGCCGGCCTGCTCAACGACAAGAGCCTGCTGCTGCTGGGCGAAGGTCACTGCTTCCGCGACCAGGTGCTCGAAGCCTGCCCGACCCTCACCAAGGGCAACGACGGCGCCAAGCACACCACCGTGGAATCCAGCTCCCTGGAAACCATCCGTCACATGGTCGCCTCCGGTCTGGGCATCTCGATCCTGCCGTTGTCCGCGGTGGACAGCCACCACTACGCGCCCGGCGTGATCGAAGTTCGTCCACTCACGCCGCCGGTGCCGTTCCGCACCGTGGCAATCGCCTGGCGTGCGAGTTTCCCGCGGCCAAAAGCCATTGAGATCCTCGCCGACTCGATCCGCCTGTGCTCGGTGGCCAAGCCGCCTGTTGCCGCGAGCTGATCCGCCGTATGACTGAGCTGTCGCAGGTGCCGGTGACGGCACTCAAGGGTGTCGGTGAAGCCATGGCCGAGAAGTTGGCCAAGGTCGGCCTGGAGAACCTCCAGGACGTGTTGTTTCACCTGCCCCTGCGTTATCAGGACCGCACCCGCGTAGTGCCCATCGGCCAGTTGCGCCCTGGGCAGGATGCGGTGGTCGAAGGCACCGTCAGCGGCGCCGATGTGGTAATGGGCAGACGCCGCAGCCTGGTGGTACGCCTGCAGGACGGCACCGGCGGCCTGAGCCTGCGCTTCTACCATTTCAGCAACGCACAAAAGGAAAGCCTCAAGCGCGGCACCCGCGTGCGTTGTTACGGCGAAGCGCGGCCCGGCGCGTCCGGCCTGGAAATCTACCACCCCGAATACCGCGCGATCACCGGCGACGAACCACCGCCGGTAGACACCACCCTCACGCCGATCTACCCGCTCACCGAAGGCCTGACTCAGCAACGCCTGCGCCAGTTGTGCCTGCAGACCCTGACGATGCTCGGCCCGCAAAGCCTGCCCGACTGGCTGCCGCTGGAACTGGCCCGCGACTACCAACTGGCGCCGCTGGACGATGCGATTCGCTACCTGCATAACCCACCGGCCGACGCCGATGTCGACGAACTGGCCCTGGGTCATCACTGGGCCCAGCACCGCCTGGCCTTCGAAGAACTGCTGACCCACCAACTGTCGCAACAACGCCTGCGTGAAAGCATGCGCTCCCTGCGCGCCCCGGCGATGCCCAAGGCCACGCGCCTGCCCGCGCAGTACCTGGCCAACCTCGGCTTTGCGCCCACCGGTGCGCAACAGCGTGTAGGCAACGAAATCGCCTATGACCTCAGCCAGCAAGAGCCCATGCTGCGCCTGATCCAGGGCGACGTGGGCGCGGGCAAGACCGTGGTCGCCGCGCTTGCCGCCTTGCAGGCATTGGAAGCCGGTTACCAGGTGGCGTTGATGGCACCCACCGAAATCCTCGCCGAACAGCACTTCATCACCTTCAAGCGCTGGCTCGAGCCGTTGGGCCTGGAAGTGGCGTGGCTGGCCGGCAAGCTCAAGGGCAAGACCCGCGCGGCCGCACTGGAGCAGATCGCCGGCGGCGCGCCCATGGTGGTGGGCACTCACGCATTGTTCCAGGACGAAGTGCAGTTCAAGAACCTGGCCCTGGTGATCATCGACGAACAACACCGCTTCGGCGTGCAACAGCGCCTGGCCCTGCGCCAGAAAGGCGTGGGCGGGCGCATGAACCCGCACCAGTTGATCATGACCGCCACACCGATCCCGCGCACCCTGGCCATGAGCGCCTACGCTGACCTCGATACCTCGATCCTCGACGAACTGCCGCCCGGCCGTACTCCGGTCAACACCGTGCTGGTCACCGATACTCGGCGTGTGGAAGTGATCGAACGCGTGCGCGGTGCCTGTGCCGAAGGGCGCCAGGCCTATTGGGTGTGTACGCTGATCGAAGAGTCCGAAGAGCTGACCTGCCAGGCCGCCGAGACCACCTTCGAGGACCTCACCAGCGCCCTCGGCGAACTCAAGGTCGGGCTGATTCACGGCCGCATGAAACCAGCGGAAAAAGCCGCCGTGATGGCCGAATTCAAGGCTGGCAACCTGCAACTGCTGGTGGCCACCACGGTCATCGAAGTGGGCGTGAACGTGCCCAACGCCAGCCTGATGATCATCGAGAACCCCGAGCGCCTGGGCCTGGCGCAGTTGCACCAATTGCGCGGCCGAGTCGGCCGTGGCAGCGCCGCCAGCCACTGCGTGTTGCTGTATCACCCGCCGCTGTCGCAGATCGGCCGCCAGCGCCTGGGCATCATGCGCGAGACCAACGACGGTTTTGTCATCGCCGAAAAAGACCTCGAACTGCGCGGGCCCGGTGAAATGCTCGGCACCCGCCAGACCGGCCTGCTGCAATTCAAGGTCGCCGACCTGATGCGCGACGCCGACCTGTTGCCTGCCGTGCGCGATGCGGCGCAGGCCCTGCTGGAGCGCTGGCCGGATCACGTCAGCCCGCTGCTGGATCGCTGGCTGCGCCACGGGCAGCAATACGGCCAAGTGTGACGTCTGACTCACTTAAGCGACCTACAGATGTATCAAGCTGGTTATACTTCGGTGACTGTACGAATTTGGATCAGGCCATGTCAGAAGTTGCCCTCGCCACAGCCCCACTGACCGCCCCGCCGGTCATTCGGGCTCTGCTCGCAAAACTCGCCATCCCCTACACGGAAGTCACCGAACATCCGGGCCTGAATCCAGCACGAAAGGTCCAGGCTGTGCTGCTGGAAGATGCGGTGGGCGCACTGATGGTGCTGTTCCCGCAGAACCAGTTGCTCGACCTCAACCGCCTCACCGAACTCACCGGCCGCCGCCTCACCGCCGTGCCGCCGGAGCGCGTCAGGCGCATGCTGGACAAGCATGAGCTGAACCTGCTGCCGGGCCTGCCGGCACTCACCAGTTCGCCGTGCCTGTACGAAGGCAGTCTGCTCAATGAGCCAAGCCTGCTGGTGCATTCGGGCGAAGCCGGCCTGCTGCTGGAAATCGCCAGTGACGTTTTCAAGACCATGCTCACCAAAGCCAGCGCCGCGCAGTTCGGCGAGCCGGTGAGCAACATTCGCCCCAACCTCGACCGTCCCAATGATGACCGCGAGGAAATCACCCAGGCGATGCAGGCGTTCACCGCCCGCCGTATCCAACAGCGCCTGGAAGCGACCATCGAGATTCCGCCGTTGGCCGATACCGCGCAAAAGATCATCAAGCTGCGCGTCGATCCCAATGCAACCATCGACGACATTACCGGCGTGGTCGAAACCGACCCGGCCCTGGCCGCCCAAGTGGTGAGTTGGGCGGCGTCGCCGTATTACGCGTCGCCAGGCAAGATCCGCTCGGTGGAAGACGCCATCGTGCGCGTGCTGGGCTTTGACCTGGTGATCAACCTGGCGCTGGGCCTGGCCCTGGGCAAGACCTTGAGCCTGCCCAAGGACAACCCGCACCAGGCCACGCCGTACTGGCACCAGTCGATCTACACCGCTGCCGTGATCGAAGGCCTGACCCGCGCCATGCCCCGCGCCCAGCGCCCGGAAGCCGGCCTGACTTACCTCGCCGGCCTGCTGCACAACTTCGGCTACCTGCTGCTGGCCCACGTGTTCCCGCCGCACTTCTCGCTGATCTGTCGCCACCTGGAGGTCAACCCGCACCTGTGCCACAGCTATGTCGAGCAACACCTGCTGGGCATCAGCCGCGAACAGATCGGCGCGTGGCTGATGCGTTACTGGGACATGCCGGACGAACTGTCCACCGCCCTGCGCTTTCAGCACGACCCGACCTACGACGGCCAATACGCCGAATACCCGAACCTGGTGTGCCTGGCCGTGCGCCTGCTGCGCAGCCGCGGGATCGGCTCCGGGCCGGATGAAACCATCCCGGACGAGCTGCTTGAGCGTTTGGGTTTGACGCGTGACAAGGCTGAGGAAGTGGTCGGCAAGGTGCTGGATGCCGAGGTGTTGTTGCGCGAATTGGCGTCGCAGTTCAGTCAGGGCTGAATCTGGCGCCTGTCAGATAGCTATCGGGGGCTTGCTCCCGATGAATCCAACTCGGTTTTACTAAAAAACCTCAGCTCTTCTTTTTCTTCGGCCGCAAATACTTGGTCAACCCCTGGAACCAGATCACCAGTGCCGGGTTGCCCTTTATCTGGATCGATTGATAGTTCCCACGCTCTGCGCTCATCGCTCTACACAATCTCGATGAGCGCAGAGCGAGGGGAACAATCACCAACCGAGTAACGGAACGTAGATCAGTCGTGGTTCTTATCAATCAATGTAAACACCAACGCCTTTACCTGAAAAGTGGAGCTGTACTTGCAGATCAGCGGCCGGAATTTATCAAGGAGAAACTGATGTTATTCACCCTAAGGTTCTCCAAGTAGCTAAGAGTCACCATCACATTGGAATGTGCTGTCTGGTCCAAATAATAAATATCCGCCCCGCCCCGCCCCCCCATACCACCGGGTAGTTTTACGGGGGGCTTGGTCTCAGTTGGCACGCCTAAAGCCTCACGTACGTACTGCTGATCCATATCTAATTTGAACGGTTGGGGTAATTGCCCGCTATATACAGGCTGACCTACTGTTTGAACCAGGATGATCATTACTTGCTCCAAGCGTTTTGTTTCTGCCCAAAACCACAACTTCACACCGGGTTCTGGATTCTGAATGAGCTCCTCGTTATCAGAGGCATCAAAGAGCCGCTTGAGTAGTAAATTTTGAATGAGCCCCTGGCTCACCAGCTTGTGATAGGAGAAACCGAGTCCCCCTACCAAACGACTGATCGTGACAGCGTCCATCAGTACCACCCCTGCGATTCATTTATTTTGTGCATTTTTGCGCAAGCGTCCTGAAGTTCTGATTCGGTGAATCCCTGTTCGAGCATGTAAGGCTTTATCGCCTTAAAATTGCTTTCCAATGCCCCCCTCAGATCGCCAGCATCCAGATATTGTTTAGCTCGTGTGTTTCTCCACCCATAGGTTTCACTATACTTTTTGATGGACCTCGGCAGGGATGGCGATACTGGCTGCATGTTTCATAAGGGCTTCGATCTCATCGTCATCCAGCTTAACCCTCGTTTCAAGATAACGTCTTAAGGCTGCTTGTGACGGCATATGGTCAACATGCAATCCGTTGCGCGGTCTGCCACTGAATGCACCATAGACGTCTACTTCTAACGGCTTCACAGCTGGCTTGGCAAACACCAAATACAACGGCGGCACACCCGAATCAGCAGGAAACGAAATGATCGTATCCTGCCAGGTAACATCCTCAGCCTCCCGACCTGGGTAATGACTGATTGCCGAATCCTGCCCCACTGCAACCGGATGAACGAACAAATTATCCAAGCGTTCCGGTGTACCTGGGTACGGGCTCGGCGCACTGACCACCGGCCCATGGTTCGGCGTCCACGTGATGCTGATGCCATCCAACACCGCCACTATCGCGCTGTTGTCCGCATTCCATCTGGCTTGCGCAACGGGTACACGATCAGCGCCACTCTCAGGCTTGGTATGTATGCCATAAACACGCAGCTCACCTGACTCATCCTGGCGAAACTGGAAACGCACCCGCGTACTGGCCGAGCGCATAGCTGCCAACTGCTCCGGGGTATACAGCGTTGAATCACCCATATCCCGTGGCCAGAAAGCCAGCAACACGACATTGAGTGCTGAACTGGCTCCGGCCAGCCCGCGTACGGCCCAGGCACCAAGGTCGCTGCCAAGTGTTCCAGCGACCCTGCCGACAGTGCCCGTCGTACCGGTCGAAGCCATGACTGCAGTGGTGCCAAAGTTCCTGGCGTGTTCAGGGCTTGTTCCCGCAGCCGTGGAACGACCGGCACCGAAACGCAT
>NZ_JAFHKI010000071.1 GCF_016937615.1 Pseudomonas lactucae
CCCGATGGCGTCACACAGGTGAAACTCAGTTCCCGTAGCGCTTGCTCGCTTCAATCGCCAACCCGCTACCAATACTGCCAAAGATATTCCCCTCCACATGCCGCGCATTCGGCAGCATCGCCGAAATGCTGTGGCGCAGTGCCGGAATGCCGCTGGAGCCGCCGGTGAAGAACACCGTGTCCACCTGCGCCACGCTCACCGAGGCGTCGTTGAGCAATTGCGTCACGCTGTTGCGCACGCGTTCGAGCAAGGCGTCGATGGACGACTCGAACAGCGCCCGGCTCAAATCCACGCTCAGGCCTTTTTCGATACGGTCCAGTGGGACGTGGCGGCTGTCTTCGTGGGTCAGCTGGATCTTGGTTTCTTCAACTTCCATCGCCAGCCAGTGCCCGGCGCGTTGTTCGATCAGCTTGAACAGGCGGTCGATGCCGCCGGTGTCTTCGATGTCGTAGCGCATGCTGCCCAGGGCCAGCTGGGATTTTTGCGAGTACACCGAGTTGATGGTGTGCCAGGTGGCCAGGTTCATGTGATGGCTGGTGGGCATGTAGGCCCCGCTTTTCATGCGGCTGCCGTAGCCGAACAGCGGCATCATGCCTTGCAGGCTGAGCTGTTTGTCGAAGTCGGTACCGCCGATGTGTACGCCGCCGGTGGCAAGGATGTCGTCGTGGCGGTTGTCGTTGTGACGGCGGTCCGGCGACAGGCGCACCAGCGAGAAGTCGGAGGTACCGCCGCCGATATCGACGATCAGCACCAGCTCTTCTTTTTCGATGGTGGACTCGTAGTCGAAGGCTGCGGCAATCGGCTCGTACTGGAACGAGATGTCCTTGAAGCCAATCTGGCGCGCCACATCGACCAGGGTGTTTTCCGCTTCCTGGTCGGCCATCGGGTCGTCATCGACGAAAAACACCGGGCGGCCCAGCACCACCTCTTCGAACTCGCGGCCGGCGTTGGCTTCGGCGCGGCTCTTGAGCTGGCCGATAAACAGCGCCAGCAGGTCGGTAAACGGCATCGCCGTGCCCAATACGCTGGTGTCGTGCTTGATCAGTTTGGAACCCAGCAGGCTCTTGAGCGAGCGCATCAGGCGGCCTTCGTAGTTTTCCAGATACTCGTGCAGCGCCAGGCGACCGTATACCGGGCGACGCTCCTCGAAGTTGAAGAACACCACCGACGGCAGGGTGATCTTGTCGTCCTCCAGCGCGATAAGCGTCTCCTGGCCGGGGCGGATCCAGCCGACGGTGGAGTTGGACGTGCCGAAGTCGATGCCGCAGGCACGGGCCGGGGATGGGTTTTTCATGTCTATCGGGTTCCGGTCGAAAAACGGCCGCGCAGTGTATGTCAGTCGAGGGCGGATGCGTAGGCCGACCATCCGTTAAATCGTGCTTGAAAACGCAGGATTCGCCCCCACATCTGGTGCATACGGCGAGCGCCGATAACACTTTGACGTATCCCCTCCGGCCACAAGACTCAACAGGTGCAAACCAGCGCACCTTGTGCCCAGGGCTCTGCGATCTCGATAAAGGAAGGTGAAACCCCGATGGATTTCAAAGATTACTACAAGATACTTGGCGTCGAGCCGACGGCCGACGACAAGGAAATCAAAGCGGCCTACCGCAAGTTGGCGCGCAAATATCACCCGGATGTCAGCAAGGAAAAAGACGCCGAAGCCAAGTTCAAGGACGCGTCCGAAGCCTACGAAGCGCTTAAAAGCGCCGACAAGCGCGCCGAATACGACGAACTGCGCAAATACGGTCAGCACGGTCAGCCGTTCCAGGGGCCACCGGGCTGGCAGAGCCGTGGCGGTTTTGGTGGCGGTGGCGGCGGTGAGGATTTCTCGGACTTCTTCAGCTCGATCTTTGGTGCGCGCGGCGATGCCTTTGGTGGCGGTCAGCGCCGTCCTGCCGGGCGTAAAGGCCAGGACGTGGAGATGCAGCTGTCGGTGTTTCTCGAAGAGACGCTGTCGAGCGAGTCCAAGCAGGTGACCTTCCAGGTGCCGCAATACGACGCCTCGGGCCGGCATGTCAGCAACACTACCAAGAGCCTGAACGTGAAGATCCCCGCCGGCGTGGCCGACGGCGAACGCATTCGCCTCAAGGCCCAGGGCGCACCGGGCATCGGTGGCGGCGCGAATGGCGACCTGTACCTGATCATCAAGTTCGCGCCGCACCCAAAATTCGAAGTGGACGGCGAAAACCTGATCATCAACCTGCCGCTGGCACCCTGGGAATTGGCCCTGGGCACCGAAGTGGCCGTGCCGACCCTGACCGGCAAGATCAACCTCAAAGTGCCGGCCGGCAGCCAGAACGGCCAACGCATGCGCGCCAAGGGCCACGGCTTGCTGAACAAGCAAGGCGAGCGCGGGTTTCTGTTCGTGCAACTCAAGGCGGTGATGCCGAAAAACAGCGATGAAGAGGTCAAGGCGCTGTGGCAGGAACTGGCCAAAAAGGCCGCGTTCGATCCCCGCGAGGCCTGGAACCACTGATTGTCCGGCCGCCCCTGCGTGCTGCATAGATAGGCCCTGGCGCAAGCGAGCGGTGAATAAGCTTTGAGCTTCATTCACCTGGTTAGGTTACGGCCATGGCTTTATCTCCTATCACCCCAGCCCCGGCGCTTGAACTGCCGGGGTACAAGGGGCGGCACTATCCGTTTCTGTCCGCCGTCATCCCGCAGTATCTGGTGCAGGCGTCCCCGCAAAACCGCACGGCATTGCGCGCAGTAGCACCCACCGTTGTCGCTTGGCATGCGCAGGCGACAGCGGCGCAAAAAGGCACGCTCAAGCCCTTGATCGACGCCACCTGGGGTTCCACGAATGCCTGGCAAACGCTGCATGACCGCGTTCAGGAAGTGACTGCGTTTGCCCGTCCGCTGTTGCAGGC
The DNA here is from genome assembly GCF_016937615.1 of Pseudomonas lactucae. GTDB lineage: Bacteria > Pseudomonadota > Gammaproteobacteria > Pseudomonadales > Pseudomonadaceae > Aquipseudomonas > Aquipseudomonas lactucae. The sequence goes on from NZ_JAFHKI010000071.1 coordinate 2,874, forward strand.
CGGCTTGAAAAAAGCCGGTTTTACCTGGATGTCGATCAGACCTTTTTGCGCCTTTATATCCCTGTGGAAGATCAGTTCGGCAGGCAGACCGCAGGCTTCAAGTCCCAGACCTTTTCCTTGTTGCAGGCCGCGCTGCACAATTTTGAGGCCCGCGAAACCGCGGCTGACTATTTCAACAGTGCCTCGGGTTTTATTACCCAGCCGGATGCGCGTGGCCATTTCGAGCGGCATACGACGACCCTGAAGATCGAGACGTTTACCCAGCTATGCCGTGACCTCGATCTAGGCGCGCAGTATCAAACCCACCTCAAGACCTTCTGGCGTCCTGACGATGCAGTGTCCGACGCCCTGTGGCGCCTGCGCTACCTGACCTACCAACAGGATGCATTCAAGGCCGAGGCCTACATGGCGCTGCTCAAGGGGGATATCGGTGACGACGATTTTGCCTTGCTGATGCGCGTGGCAAGCGGCGAAAAAAACATTCAGGTCGACGGCAAGCAGCTTTGGTATCGCGTGCCCTGCCTGATGCATCTGCGCTTGCAGGGCTGTGTATTGATCGATCCTTGCGTCAAATACCGTTACAGCAGCTGGTTCATCGCCTGGATCCCGGGCGACCCGGAACACCCGATCAAACGCTACGAGACGTTTTCGGCGTTTGCACAGGAGTTAACCGACCGATTGAGCAAAGGTTCAACAGACGCCGACGGCTCGAAGACCTGGTCACCCACGCACTACCAGCAGTTTTTCAGCCGGTTCGTCGCGCAGAAGGATCGGCCCTATTACTTTCGCAGGCTCACCGAGCTGAAGGTCACCGCCCCGTCCCAATGGTGGGGGATCGAATGGCTGCGCTCCGAGCAAGGGCACTTCTGGGCAAACGTACTGGCCCCCAAGCTCGAGCCGCTGATCTCGATCCTGGGCGACCCGGCGTACGCCAAGCGCGTACCGGTGGTCGGCCCAAACCTGGATATCAATGCCGATTCGTTCAAGGGGCTCTGGATCGAGGTCGACCTGTGGGATGAGCTGTACGACCGCATGCGCCAGCGTGTGTTCGAGGATGCGCGCACCGAGGCTGTTCCGACCGCCGACGCCGATGCGCAGGGCCGTTCCAGACGCCTGTCGCATTACCTCAACCTGGGTCTGTTGGTGCTCAATGTGGTGTCCATGGCTGTGCCGCCGCTGGGGTACGCCATGCTGACGGTGACAGCCGGGCAATTGATGTACGAAACCTTGGAAGGCTCAGTTGAATGGGCTCAAGGTGATCGGGAGGCGGGTTGGTTGCACCTCAGTGATGTACTGCAAAATCTGGTGATGCTGGCCGCCGGCGGTGTGGCGTTTCACTTTACGGTGTCGCCGTTTATCGAGCAGCTCAAGAGCGTGCGGCTGCCCAGCGGCAAAGCCCGCTTGTGGAAACCGGCTATTGAACCGTATGCATCGGCTACCGTCCTGCCGCCCGAGTCCGTACCTGACGAAGACGGTCTGCATCGTCATGCCAATCAGACATTGTTGAAGTTGGAAGGCAAGATCTTCAAGGTGCAAAGAAGTCCCTTGTCGGGTACCGGTCGAATCCTGCATCCCCGCCGCGAGGGCGCTTACCAGCCTGAGGTGCTGCATAACGGCTCGGGTGGTTGGGTGCATGAGGCTGAGCAACCGTTGACCTGGGAACAGCCGCGCTTGATGCGCCGCCTGGGCCCTTTCCTGGACGGGTTCAACGACGTCGAACTGGAGCAGATTCGTCAGGTCAGCGATGTCGACGAGGATGTGCTGCGCCGTCTGAATGTCGAGAGCGAACCGGTGCCGGCCGTGCTGCTGGAAACGGCGCGGCGGTTTCGTGCTTACGCCGATGCGGTAAAGGTGAGTGAGGAAATTGCCGGTGGACGGCTGTCGAGCAAGCTTGCCAGTTATTCGGCCGCATTGATGGTTCGTTTGCCGCGTTGGCCGAAGGCGTGGGCGATCGAGGCGTACCTCAATAACGGCGAGGCGAGTGTGCGCTATGGGCAAGATGCAACGGATGCCGGCCAGGGCCTGATTCGTATCAGCCATTCTGACTTGATGGCCGGCAGGCTGCCCGAGCAAGTCGCCCGCACACTGACGCCTGAGCAGGCTCAGCAGATGTTGGGCCTGCACGCGCCCGAGGACCCGGTAGAGCTTGGCCAACAGTTGCAAGCTCGCCTGGCGAAGTATTCCGAACAGACGCGTTCGTGGTTGTTCAATAGCCTCTACGCCGACCCGCCTGTCACCGACAAGGCCGTGCAAATTCTGCAGCGCGACTTCAAAGGCTTGCCAACGATCATGTCCCGTGAGCTCTTGCAAGGGGCGTCGCCCGAGCTAATCAGCGCGATGCAAACCAGCGGGAAAGTCCCCCTGGACCTGGCTACGCAAGCCCATCGGCTGCAACGTCAAATTCGCTTGGTACGCGCCTACGAAGGCCTTTACCTGGATGCCTTGGCCGGCCCGGACACCGAAGCACTGGCGCTCAACACCCTGCAAACGCTACCGGGCTGGAAAGATGATCTGCGCCTGGAGGTGCGTGTCGATACCTATGACGGTGAGCTCAGGGCCAGCTTCGGGCCGCAGGATGCCTCCAGCCGCAAAGTGCTTGTGCACGTCGCGGACGGGCAGTACCAGGCGTTCGATGAGCAGGCCAATTCACTGCACGGCATCAATGGCTTCTACGACTCCCTCCAGCATGCGCTGACAGATGCGCACCGCGCCGCATTGGGCATGCCGCATGTGGGGCAGGGGCCTGAATTGAAGGTGTTGATTCAGCAGCACGCCTTGCCCCGCCGGCAATTACTCGACGTGCTTCAGATGCGCCCCGACAGTCGACCTTTTTTCATGCCAACCCATGACATGCCTGGGGGGCGTCGTGGTTATCCATTGAGTGGCCGGGGAGCGGGGGGCCATGGGCGGATTACGGACGAGCGCCTGCGAGCGCTTTACCCGGATCTTGCGCCCGAAGAAATCGACCAGCTGCGCGCCGCTCATCATCCTTTCAATGATCAATGGCTAAGGGCATTGGAGCGTGAGTACCGGGAACTGGATGCGGTGTTGCAAACCTGGATGTCGACGCCTATCGAAGGCTTTGGCGAGTTTGGCAGCCCGGCCTACCGTCGGCAGCTGCGGATTCGCTATCGCATCGCGCGTGCGCTTAAAGACGCCTGGCGGCGCATCGGCCCGCGGCATATCGGCCCGACCGGTCGTTATGTGGGTCAGCAGATCGACCTGACCGGTGTGCGTGTCTGGCGGCAACTGCTCAGCTTGCCGGAACTGAATGCCAACTTTGACCACGTGAGTGAGTTGATGCTGGCCGAAAGCGATTTCAGTGATGAGAACCTCTCGTTCCTGACGCATTTTCGCGGGCTGACCAGCCTCAACCTGGAAAGCTGTCGGCTGACCCAACTACCTGAGCAGATCACACAGATGTCGCGCCTTAAAGTGCTGTCTCTCTCGGAGAATAATATTGTGCTCAGCCCTCAAGCGGTGGAGCAGTTACGTGAGGTCAGAAGCCTGCGGATGCTGGAGCTGGAAGGCAACCCACTGGGGCGCGTACCGGATATCAGCCAGATGCCCGAGCTGCAGTTGTTATGGCTGAACAATACCGGAGTGAATGCCTGGCCCACCGGATTGTTCGAGCAGCCTCGACCGCGCGTTTTCAATCTGGATTTGCGCGGCAACACTATCAATCACATCCCCGAAGCAGAACCAGGCTCTGGACACGCGGCGATCATTGCGCGCACCGTGGTCGACCGTGAGTTGCTTAGCCCCGAAGTCAGTGCCCGGCTCAGGCTCTATATCGAGTCCAGCGGGCTTGACCCCGAGCGTCGCTTTCCGCCCAGGGGCGCGCAGGACAGTATTCACTGGAATAGCGGTTTGACGCCTGAGCAATGGGTGGCCAAACAGTCAGTGTGGGATGCGTTGGAACGAGCACCGGGGGCCGAAGGGTTCTTTGACGAGATCAGAAAGCTGTCCGAATCATCCGATGCCGTCTCCCCGGACTATCAAAATGAACTGACGGCGAAAGTCTGGCGCATGCTGGAGGCGGCGTACGCGGATACCGAGCTACGCGACAAACTGTTCCAAATGGCGGGGGCGCCGACCACTTGTGTGGATGCCGGTGCGCAATTATTCAACGCCATGGGCGTGGAAGTGTTGTTGAGCGAAGCTTACGCGATGACCGACCCGACCCTAGTCAGGCAGAAAGTATTGGCCCTGGCGAAGGGCAAGTCACGCCTGGATCAATTGGGCCGGATTGCCCATGCGCGGATCGCCGAACTGATTGAGCAAGGCCGTCGCTTCCCTCTGTACGACGCCGATGGGCAGTTGATCGTGGCACCCGATGCGCAGGGCAATCCGCTGCCCTCGATTGATGAGGTGGAGATTCACCTGGCCTACGCCACCCGGCTCGCTCAGCGGCTTGACCTGCCGTGGCAGTCGCGCAGCATGCGCTTCCCGGAGCCGGATGTGACCCAGGCGATGATCGATGCGGCGTATGACCGGGTCATTGAATTGGAGAAAGGTGATCTGCTCAGAGAGAGTCTGTTGGAGCAGGACTTCTGGCGCACCTACCTTGAGGGGGCGAACCGGGCACAGTTCGATGAGGTGAGCGCCAAGGGCGCTGCACTGGGCGATTTCCAGCAGGCGCAGCAGGAGTGGAAGGCCGATGGCAGTTTATCGGCTGAGCAAAAGGCCGCCCTGCGCACGACCATCGAAGTTTCCGGGCGCCAGTTGGGCCTGCCCGTCGAGGAGTTGACTCCAGGGCGGGAGATGACGGATGAGACGTACTTCAAACAGATAACGTTGTTGGGGGATGAGCGTACGAAGCTTCTGCGTCGGCTCAGCGATGAGGCCCTGGGGCGCACTGCATGAGCCGACCGCTGTAGATCAGAACAGAAAATAGCGCTGCGCCATCGGCAACACCTCAGCCGGTTCGCACCACAGCAACACGCCATCGGCCTTGACCTGATAGGTCTGCGGGTCGACGTCGATCTCGGGCAGGTAGTCGTTGTGGATCAAGTCGGTTTTCTGCACGTCGCGACAACCCTTGACCACCGCGATTTGCTTCTTCAATCCCAGGGCCTCGGGCAGGCCCGCGTCGGCTGCCGCCTGGCTGATAAAGGTCAGGCTGGTGGCGTGCAGCGAGCCGCCGAAGCTGGCGAACATCGGGCGGTAGTGCACCGGTTGCGGCGTGGGGATCGAGGCGTTGGCGTCGCCCATCAGGCTTGAGGCAATCGCGCCGCCCTTGAGGATCAGGGTCGGCTTGATGCCGAAGAATGCCGGGCGCCACAGCACCAGGTCGGCCCATTTGCCCACTTCGATGGAGCCGACAATGTGGCTCACACCGTGGGTGATCGCCGGGTTGATGGTGTACTTGGCGATGTAGCGCTTGGCGCGGAAATTGTCGTTGCCCGGGCCGTCGCCGGGCAGCGGGCCGCGCTGTTTTTTCATCTTGTCGGCGGTCTGCCAAGTGCGTGTGATCACCTCGCCCACGCGGCCCATGGCCTGGCTGTCGGAGCTGATCATCGAGAACGCGCCGAGGTCGTGCAGGATGTCTTCGGCGGCGATGGTCTCACGGCGGATGCGGCTTTCGGCGAAGGCCACGTCCTCGGCGATGCTCGGGTCCAGGTGGTGGCAGACCATCAACATGTCCAGGTGCTCGTCGATGGTGTTGCGCGTGAACGGCCGCGTCGGGTTGGTGGAGCTGGGCAGCACGTTGGCGAAGCCGCAGGCCTTGATGATGTCCGGCGCGTGGCCGCCACCGGCGCCCTCGGTGTGGTAGGTGTGAATGGTGCGGCCCTTGAGCGCGGCGAGGGTGGTTTCGACGAAGCCGGATTCGTTGAGCGTGTCGCTGTGGATCGCCACCTGCACATCGTACTGGTCGGCCACGCTCAGGCAGTTGTCGATGCTGGCCGGCGTGGTGCCCCAGTCCTCATGCAGCTTCAGGCCGATGGCGCCAGCCTTGACCTGTTCGATCAGCGGCTCCGGCAGGCTGGCGTTGCCTTTACCGGTAAAGCCGATGTTCATCGGGAACGCATCGCTGGCCTGCAGCATGCGCGCCAGGTGCCACGGGCCCGAGGTACAGGTGGTGGCGTTGGTGCCGGTGGCCGGCCCGGTTCCGCCGCCGATCATGGTGGTGACGCCGCTGGTCAGCGCTTCTTCGATCTGCTGCGGGCAGATGAAATGCACATGGCTGTCGATACCACCGGCGGTGAGGATCATGCCTTCACCGGCAATCACTTCGGTGCTGGCGCCGATGGCCATGGTCACGCCCGGTTGAATGTCCGGGTTGCCGGCTTTGCCGATCGCGTGGATGCGACCGTTCTTCAAGCCGACGTCGGCCTTGACGATGCCCCAGTGGTCGATGATCAGCGCGTTGGTAATCAGGGTGTCGACCACTTCATGGGCAAGCAACTGGCTCTGGCCCTGGCCGTCGCGGATCACCTTGCCGCCGCCGAATTTGACTTCTTCGCCGTAGACGGTGAAATCCTGCTCGACTTCGACGAACAGCTCGGTGTCGGCCAGGCGCACCTTGTCACCGACGGTGGGGCCGTACATGTCTGCGTAGGCTTGGCGGCTGATTTTCATGTGTGTGCCCTGAAATATTTGTGTTGAATGTGAAATCGCTATCGGG
>NZ_JAFHKI010000072.1 GCF_016937615.1 Pseudomonas lactucae
GCCTAGGCTCGGTGTGCCCGAACACAGTCTTGAATCCGTGGGCGGCTAACCCGGCTTACCCACGAATTCAAGCCTGCGTTCGGCCAGCGTGGTTTAACGGGGCGCCTGAGATCAAGATCAAAAGCAGATCAAGATCAAGAGCGGCTCGCTTCGCATCGTGGTTACCAGCGACGGGTTCAACTTGCAAGCCACCACCTTTCGCTACGGCGTTGATCAGTTTGGTTTATGGCGCTTGCGCACCAGCTTCATCACCACCACAAAAAACACTGGCACAAACACCACCGCCAATGTCGCCGTGATCATCCCGCCAATCACACCGGTGCCAATCGCCTGTTGGCTGGCCGAGCTGGCCCCGGTGGCAATTGCCAAGGGAACCACGCCGAGGATAAACGCCAGGGATGTCATGATGATCGGCCGCAATCGCAACCGTGCCGCTTTCAAGGTGGCGTCGATCAAGTCCTCGCCCTGGTCATACAGGTCCTTGGCGAACTCAATGATCAGGATCGCGTTCTTCGCCGACAGGCCGATGATGGTGATCAAGCCGACCTTGAAGAACACGTCGTTGGGCATCCCGCGAAGCGACACGGCCAACACCGCGCCCAGTACCCCCAGCGGCACCACGAGCAACACCGAGGTGGGGATCGACCAGCTTTCATACAGCGCGGCCAGGCACAGGAACACGATCAGCAACGACAGGCCCAACAGCAGCGGAGCCTGGGAGCCGGACAAGCGCTCCTGCAACGACAAGCCCGTCCATTCCTGGCCCAGCCCGGCAGGCAACTGGCTGACCAAACGCTGGATTTCGTTCATGGCCTCGCCCGTGCTGTGCCCCGGCGCCGCTTCACCGCTGATAGCAATGGCCGGGTAACCGTTGTAACGGGTCAACTGCGTCGGGCCCTGGGTCCACTTGGCTTCGACGAAGGCTGACAGCGGCACCATCTTGCCGGCGTTGTTGCGCACGTGGATCTTCATCAGGTCGGCCACCTGGCTGCGCTGGTCGCCTTCGGCCTGCACCACCACGCGCTGCATGCGGCCCTGGTTGGGGAAGTCGTTGATATAGGCCGAGCCGATGGCCGAGGACAGCACATTACCCACATCCGCGAACGACACGCCCAGGGCGTTGGCTTGCTTGCGGTCCACCTCCAGTTGCACTTGCGGTGCTTCGGCCAGGGCGCTTTCGCGCACATTGGTCAGGATCGGGCTCTTCTCGGCAGCCGCCAGCAACTCGGTACGTGCCGCCATCAACGCGGCATGGCCGACGCCGCCGCGGTCCTGCAAGCGGAACTCAAACCCGCTGGAGGTGCCCAGGCCATCCACCGGCGGTGGCAGCACCGCGTAGGCAATCGCATCCTTGAGCTCGCTGAAGGCCATGTTGGCGCGGTCGGCAATCGACGCGGCCGAGTCGTCGCTGCTGCGTTCCGACCAATCCTTGAGCGTGGTAAACGCCAGCGCCGCGTTCTGCCCGGAGCCTGAGAAACTGAAGCCCATGATCATGGTGGTATCGCCCACCCCCGGCTCGCCCGCGTTGTGCGCTTCGATCTGCTCGGCGACCCGCACCGTGCGGTTCTTGCTCGCGCCCGGCGGCAGCTGGATGTCGGTGATGGTGTAGCCCTGGTCCTCCACCGGCAGGAACGAGGAGGGTAGGCGCGTGAACATCCAGCCCAGGCCCACCAGCAGCACCAGGTAGATCAACAGGTAACGGCCGCTGCGCTTGAGCGCATAGGCCACCCAGCCTTCATAGCGGTCGGTGAGTTGCTCGAAACGTTTGTTGAACCAGCCGAAGAAGCCGCCCTTGGCATGGTGCTCGCCCTGGGCGATCGGCTTGAGCAGCGTGGCGCACAGCGCCGGGGTCAAGGTCAGGGCGAGGAACGCCGAGAACAGGATCGAGGTGGCCATCGATAGCGAGAACTGCTGGTAGATCACCCCCACCGAGCCCGCCATGAACGCCATCGGCAGGAATACCGCCACCAGCACCAGGGTGATCCCGACGATGGCGCCGGTGATCTGGCCCATGGCTTTGCGCGTGGCCTCCTTGGGCGACAGCCCCTCGGTGACCATGATGCGCTCGACGTTCTCCACCACCACAATCGCATCGTCCACCAGGATGCCAATAGCCAGCACCATGCCGAACATGGTCAGTACGTTGATCGAGAAACCCAGCAACAGCATAGTGGCGAAGGTACCCATCAGCGCGATCGGCACCACCAGCGTCGGGATCAGCGTATAGCGCACGTTCTGCAAAAACAGGAACATCACCGCGAACACCAACGCCATGGCCTCAAGCAGGGTGTACACCACCTTGGTGATCGAGACTTTGACGAACGGCGAGGTGTCGTACGGGATCTTGTATTCCACATTGGCCGGGAAGTAGCGCGACAGTTCGTCCATCTTCGCGCGTACCAGGGTGGCGGTGTTCAGCGCGTTGGCGCCTGGCGCCAGTTGCACACTGACGGCGGTGGACGGCTTGCCGTTCAGGCGCGTGGAGAACTGGTATTCCTGGCTGCCGATTTCCACCCGCGCCACGTCGCCGATGCGCACGGTGGAACCATCGGGGTTGGCCTTGAGCACGATGTCGGCGAATTCCGCCGGGGTCGACAGCTGGCCCTTGACCAGGATTGCCGCGGTGATTTCCTGGGTCGTGGTGCCCGGCAAATCGCCGATGCTGCCCGCCGAGACCTGGGCGTTCTGCGCGCTGATCGCGGCGTTGACGTCAGCCGGGGTCAAGTTGAAGCCGATCAGCTTCTGCGGATCGATCCAGATGCGCATGGCGCGTTCGGCGCCGTACAACTGCGCCTTGCCCACGCCGTCCAGGCGCTTGAGTTCGTTCATCACGTTGCGCGCCAGGTAATCGCTGAGCGCCACGTCGTCGAGCTTGCCGTCGTTGGAGGTAAGGGTCACCAGCAACAGGAAACCGGCGGAGACTTTCTCGACCTGCAAGCCTTGCTGCGTCACCGCTTGGGGCAGGCGCGGTTCTACCGCCTTGAGGCGGTTCTGCACATCCACCTGGGCCATTTCCGGGTTGGTGCCGGGCTGGAAGGTGGCGGTAATCGTCGCCGAACCGAGGCTGCTCTGGGACTCGAAATACAGCAGGTGATCGGCGCCGTTAAGCTCCTGCTCGATCAGGCTCACCACGCTCTCGTCCAGGGTCTGCGCCGAAGCGCCCGGGTACACCGCGTAGATTTCCACTTTCGGCGGCGCGACGTTGGGGTACTGCGCCACCGGCAACTGCGGAATCGCCAGCAAGCCGGCCAGCAGGATAAACAGGGCGACCACCCAGGCGAAGATCGGGCGGTCAATAAAGAACTGCGGCATGGCGGGTTATTCCTTAACGGGCTGGCCAGAGGCGGGGCGGTCATCCACCTCGACTTTTTCACCGGGGCGCGCGTGTTGCAGGCCCTCCACAACGATGCGGTCACCGGCCTTGAGGCCGTGGCTGACCACCCAGCGATCATTGATCACCGCGCCCAATTCCACCGGCTGCAGGCTGACGGTCTGCTCGGCATCCAGCAGCAGCACCATGGGGATGCCGGCGCTGTCACGCGTGATCGCGCGTTGCGGCACGCTGATGCCTTGCCTGTCGACGGCCTGTTCCAGGCGCACCCGCACGAAACTGCCGGGCAGCAGGTCGAGGTCCGGGTTGGGGAACTCGCTGCGCAGGATGATTTGCCCGGTGCCGGGGTCGACGCTGATCTCGGCGAACAGCAACTTGCCCGGCAGCGGGTACAGGCTGCCGTCGTCCTGGATCAGGGTGGCCTTGGCCTGGTCCTGGCCGACCTGCTTCAAACTACCGGCACGAAAGGCGCGGCGCAGGTCGTTCAGTTCGCGGGTGGATTGGGTGAGGTCGGCGTGGATCGGGTCCAGTTGCTGGATGATCGCCAGAGGCGTGGCTTCGTTCTGGCCGACCAGGGCACCTTCGGTCACCAGCGCCCGGCCGATGCGCCCGGAAATCGGCGCGGTCACGGTGGCGTAGCCCAGGTTCAACCGGGCGCGCTCGACGGCGGCCTTGTTGGCTGCGACTTCGGCGTTGGTCTGGCGCAGGTTGGCGCGCGCGTTGTCGTAGTCCTGGGCGCTGATGGCGTTGCCTTCCACCAACTGGCTGTAGCGCTGCTCCTGCAGGCGCGCCTGGAATGCATTGGCCTCGGCCTTGCTCAGGTTGGCCTGGGCGCTGTCGAGGTCGGCCTTGAACGGGGCCGGGTCGATGCGAAACAGTACGTCGCCCTGTTTGACGTCGTGGCCTTCCTTGAATACCCGTTGCATCACCACGCCGGCCACCCGCGCGCGCACTTCAGCGATACGCGGCGCGGCAACGCGCCCGCTCAGTTCGCTGGTGATGGACAGGGGTTTGGCTTCAAGGGTTTCGATACGCACCTTGGCAAGGGGCAGTTGTGGCGCCTCGTCCTCGGACGGGCCGCACGCGCTCAGCGCCAGGGCGAGGGCCAGCAGGCAAAACGGCGCAAACAGGTTCTTCGACATGCTCTTATCCCAATATTGACTGGCGCATCCTAAGGCCCCCCGCGCCGTGGTGCTGTGAAGCTGTGTAGGTGGTGTGTGAAGAAATGTAAGGTGCAGCGCACAGGGCACTGCGGGCGTATATCCTTGCACAATCCTGCAATTGTTAAAGGTTCAATGTGGGAGGGGCTTGCCCCCGATGGCGGTGTGTCAGCCAAATAATACGTTGACTGACACCCTGTCATCGGGGGCAAGCCCCTCCCACATTGGATCCCCGTACACCCAATAAACCGCATTATTTGGAAACACCATGCCCAACATCCTCCTGGTGGAAGACGACGCCGCGCTCTCCGAGCTGATTGCCAGCTACCTGGAACGCAATGGCTACCACGTCAGCGTGCTCAGTCGTGGCGATCACGTGCGCGAACGTGCGCGCCTGAACCCACCGGACCTGGTGATCCTCGACCTGATGCTGCCGGGCCTCGACGGCCTGCAAGTGTGCCGCCTGTTGCGCGACGATTCGGCGGGCCTGCCGATCCTAATGCTCACCGCCCGCGACGACAGCCACGACCAGGTGCTCGGCCTGGAAATGGGCGCCGACGACTACGTGACCAAACCTTGCGAGCCCCGCGTGCTGCTTGCCCGAGTCCGCACATTGCTGCGCCGTAGCAGTCTGTCCGAGCCGCAGGTGGCCAACGACCAGATCATCATGGGCAACCTGTGCATCGACCTGTCGGAACGCAGCGTGAGCTGGCGCGAACAGGCGGTGGAGTTGTCCAGCGGCGAATACAACCTGCTGGTGGTGCTGGCCCGCCACGCCGGTGAAGTGCTCAGCCGCGACCAGATCCTGCAACGCCTGCGCGGTATCGAGTTCAACGGCACCGACCGTTCGGTCGACGTGGCCATCTCCAAGCTGCGCCGCAAGTTCGACGACCACGCCGGTGAGGCGCGCAAGATCAAGACGGTGTGGGGCAAGGGCTACCTGTTCAGCCGTTCCGAGTGGGAATGCTGACCCATGCTGCGCGTACTGATCCGCCTCTTCCTGATCACCATCGTCACCTACAGCGCCGCGATCTACCTGATTCCCAAACTGGTGATCCAGCTGTTCGAACACCGCTACCTCAACTACAACATCGAGCAGACCCGTGGCCAGCAGGCGCTGATCGTCAAGCAGTACCTGCGCGCACCGGTTGAGCATTGGTCGCGGATTACCGAGCAATTGGGCCATGACTTTGCGCCGCTGAGCGTGCAATTGCTGCTGCGCGAGGACGCCCGCTACACCCCCGAGGAAGAACAACTGCTGGCGCAAGGCAAGCCGGTGGTGCACCTGGGCGACTGGGGCTGGATGGAAGAGATCAGCTCGCCGATCAACGAACGGTTCGTGGTCAAGCTCAAGGTGCCGCCGGACCCGCTGGACATGAACCTGCTCTATTGGGCGATCAACGTCCTGATCGTCGCCGCGTTGCTGGTGTGCCTGCTGGTCTGGCTGCGCCCGCACTGGCGCGACCTCGAGCGCTTGAAGCGCACCGCCGGACAACTGGGCCAGGGCAACCTGGCCGAGCGCACAGGCATCCCGTCGCACTCCAGCATCGGCAGCCTGGCCTCGGTGTTCGACACCATGGCCGACGACATCGAGCGCCTGCTCAACCAGCAACGTGATCTGCTCAATGCGGTTTCCCATGAACTGCGCACGCCGCTGACACGCCTGGATTTCGGCCTGGCCCTGGCGTTGTCCGAAGACCTGCCCGCCGCCAGTCGCGAGCGCTTGCACGGCCTGGTCGCGCATATTCGCGAGCTGGATGAGCTGGTGCTGGAGTTGCTGTCCTACAGCCGCCTGCACAACCCGGCGCAACTGCCGGAGCGGGTCGAAGTGGCGCTCGATGAGTTCATCGACAGCGTGCTTGGCAGCGTCGATGACGAACTGGAAAACCCCGAGATCGTTATCGATGTGGCGCTCGACTGCGCCGTCGAGCGCTTCAGCCTCGACCCGCGCCTGACCGCGCGCGCTTTGCAGAACCTGCTGCGCAACGCCACGCGTTACTGCGACAAGCGCATCCGGGTGGGGGTCAAGGTGTGTCCCAAGGGCTGTGAAATCTGCGTCGATGATGATGGCATCGGCATCCCGCCGGACCAGCGCGAGCGCATCTTCGAACCGTTTTACCGCCTCGACCGCAGCCGCGACCGTGCAACCGGCGGCTTTGGCCTGGGCCTGGCGATCAGCCGCCGCGCGTTGCAAGCCCAGGGCGGTACATTGACTGCGCTGGCGGCGCCGTTGGGTGGGGCACGGTTCAGGGTGTGGTTACCGACGATGGTCGATTAGAAAACCGCTGCGGGAAGGCGCACACTGTGCCCCCGCTTTTGCGAAGAGAGATTGGCCATGACCGCTGTTCACGCGTCTGCTCAACAAGGTTTCTCTACCCAGGCCGGCACCTATGCCCAGGGCCGCCCGGATTACCCTCGGCAACTCACCGGCTGGCTGACCCAGGCGCTGGCTATCGATGCCCGTTCGACGGTGATCGACCTGGGCGCCGGCACCGGCAAATTCACGCGTTTGCTCAGCACCCTGGCACCGACGCTGATCGCCGTGGAACCGGTGGCTGCAATGGGCGCGCAATTGACCAGGCTGTTACCGGATGTGCGCCTGGTGGACGGCACGGCAGAGTCCATGCCATTGCCGACCGCCAGCGCCGATGCGGTGGTCTGTGCGCAAGCGTTTCACTGGTTCTCCACTCGGGCGGCGTTGGCGGAAATTCACCGGGTGCTCAAACCGCAGGGGCGCCTCGGGCTGGTGTGGAACGTGCGTGATGAGTCGGTGGGGTGGGTCGCGGCGATTACCGAAATCATCACCCCCTACGAGGGCGACACACCGCGCTTTCACACGGGGCGCTGGCGCGAAGCCTTCACTGGCGAGTACTTTTCCGACCCCGAAGTGACCTGTTTTGCTTATCAGCATGTGGGCAGCCCTCGGGAAGTGATCATGGACCGCTTCCTGTCGGTGAGCTTCATTGCCGCCTTGCCGGCCGCGGAAAAATCCACGGTCACCGCACAGTTGCAGACGCTGATCGACACCCATCCCGACCTGCGCGGGCGCGATACCGTGGCCTTTTCTTACCAGACCCAAGCCTACTGTTGCCGTAGACTGGCCTAAAAAGCATAAAGTCAGATCATATTGGTATAAGTGGTTATAAGAAAAATCGCTATCCTGCGGCCAGAATTTTATAAGGCCGCGGGTAGTTGGAATGGATGTAGGTAACTTTGGTTTCGTAATCGCCGGCCTGATCGTTGGATTTATCGTCGGCATGACCGGGGTCGGCGGAGGCTCGCTGATGACCCCGATCCTGTTGTGGTTCGGCATCAACCCGGCGACCGCCGTGGGCACCGACCTGCTGTACGCCGCGATCACCAAATCTGGTGGCGTGCTGGTGCACAGCAAGAACAAGAACATCGACTGGACCATCACCGGCTGGTTGACCCTGGGCAGCGTGCCGGCGGTGCTGTTGACCCTGTGGTTCCTCGCCAGCCTGCATACCGATCCCACGGTGATGAACGCGGTGATCAAGCAGGCCCTCGGCGTGGTACTGCTGTTGACCGCGCTGGCGATCCTGTTCAAGAAAACCCTGTTGACCTTCGCCCAGCGGCATGCAGGCGACAGCTACCACCTGAACCCGCGCAACCTGAACGCCTTGACGGTGCTCACAGGCGTCATCCTCGGCACCATGGTCGCCCTGACCTCGATCGGCGCCGGCGCCCTCGGTACCGTGGCGCTGTTTATCCTGTATCCGTTCCTGGCCACGCGCCGCCTGGTGGGGACCGAAATCGCCCACGCCGTGCCGCTGACCCTGGTGGCCGGCCTGGGTCATGCGGGCATGGGCAATATGGACTGGCAACTGTTGGGTTTTCTGTTGATGGGCTCGCTGCCGGGGATCTACATCGGCAGCCACATGACCGGCAAGATTCCGGACGCTGTATTGCGCCCCTGCCTGGCGGCCATGTTGATGGCGGTCGGGTACAAATTGGCCTTCTGACGCTTACGCAGGGCCCAAATACACAGAGGTCAAATGTGGGAGGGGACTTGCCCCTTCCCACATTTTGATTGTGGTAAACCTTGATTCAGGCTTTCGCCGGGCCATTGCCGATCTGCCACACAAACGGCGGCTCGGTGCCATTGATCACCCAATCGCCCACAATGCGCGCCTTGTAGATCACCGGGTTATGCGACGACACGGTCCGCGCATTGCGCCAGTGCCGGTCGAGCGCCTTGCCCTGGCGTACGTCCGACGCCCCCAGCGCATTGAACAACTGGCTGGTGGCGCGCTGGATCAAGTCCGACACCACCACTTGCGCCGTCGCCGATTCAATCTCGGCCTCCACGTTGGCTTCGCGCTCTGCAGCCTCATCGCCGCCAAAGCGTGCCACGTACGCCCGTTGTGCCGGTAACGTCGCCCTCAAGGCGCTGGCCTCTGCGGCATACACCAGCGCCGCCACTTCGCCCACCACCTGTTGCACCTGCGCATCCTGGCTCACGTGGGGCGCATTGCCATGGCTGTAGATGCGCTTGCGGCTGCGCACCTGATGGGCTACATCGCGCAACGCGGCGCGGCCGATACCGGCCAGGCTGGCCAGCAGCACCAACTGGTAGAACGCGGTCTGGTATTTGAAGCGGGTGGCAAAGTCGATGACGTTGTCCGCCTCCACCACCGCCTCGGTAAACCGCGACGTGCCGCTGCCGGTGGTGCGCTGGCCAAAGCCGTCCCAGTCATCGCTGTGCACCACCCCAGGCTGGCGCGCGCGGGTGGCGGCGATCACGTCACCGCCGGTGTCGCTGCGTTGGGCGTATACGTCGATCCAGTCGGCGAAAATGCTGCCGGTGCTGTAGAACTTTTCACCGTTGAGTGTCCATTGGTCGCCGTTGGGGCTGACCTGGGTGACGACGTCGCCAATGGCCACGTTGCCGATTTCGGTCCAGGCGCAGCCGACGATATCGCCGTCGACAAAGCGCTTGAACCACAGCTCGCGCCCGGCGTTCGGTGGCGCGTTGAGGCGGTCTTCGGCAAAGGCGAAATGCCCGCGCAGGGCCTGGGGCACGTTGGAGTCGGCTTCGGCCAGTTCGATCAGCAATTGGAACAGTTGCGGCAGGGACGCGCCGCCGCCGCCGTATTCCACCGGCACCCGCACGGCGCCGAAACCAGCCTCCTTCAGCCATTGGATCGGCTCGTGGGGCAGGGTGCGGTTGAGCTCACGCTGCACGGCACCGTCGGCGATGCGCTGGAAGATCGGCCGGAAACGCGCGGCCAGCGTGGGGTAATCGACGCCGATGGACAGCGGGTTGATGACGTGGTGTTCGGTCATGGGCAAGGCTCCGGGGCAGTGGACAATGCCAGAGGAGGTTGCACAGTCCGTGCCGGGTGTGAAGCCCAATGTTTACGGGGTAATCAGCTCATTGACTGTTGCTCCAGCAACAGCATTGCGACAAACCGATGTAATCCCTGACAGTTGTGATCACACGGTTGGCGCCTGGTTTTTCTGCCGCAACCGCCCTGGCGCGGGCGTTTGCCCAGGCTGGCACGCTTGCTGCTCAAGTCACCGGTACATCCCTGTGCATGAGGTAGCGTTAGATGAGTCAGCAAGCCGTGAAATTTGCCTATTGGGTGCCCAACGTCAGCGGTGGGCTGGTGGTCAGCAAGATCGAGCAGCGTACCCACTGGGGCATCGACTACAACCGTAAACTGGCGCAGTTGGCGGAAGAAGCCGGCTTTGAATATGGCCTGACCCAGATCCGCTTCACCGCCGGCTACGGTGCCGACAACCAGCATGAGTCGGTGGCGTTCAGCCATGCGCTGCTGGCCGCGACCACCAAGCTCAAGGTGATCGCCGCCATCCTGCCGGGCCCGTGGCAACCGGCGCTGGCGGCCAAGCAACTGGCGACCATCGACCAGCTCACCAACGGCCGCATTGCAGTGAACATCGTCAGCGGCTGGTTCAAGGGTGAATTCCAGGCCATCGGAGAGCATTGGCTGGAACACGACGAGCGTTATCGGCGCTCGGAAGAATTTATCCGGGCGCTCAAAGGCATCTGGAGCCAGGACGACTTCACCTTCAAGGGCGACTTCTACCGCTTCAACAACTACACCCTCAAACCCAAGCCCCTGGGCCGGCCGGAAGTGTTCCAGGGCGGCAGCTCACGGGCCGCCCGAGACATGGCGGCGCGGGTGTCGGACTGGTACTTCACCAACGGCAACACCCCCGAAGGCATCAAGGCTCAGGTCGACGATATCCGCGCCAAGGCGGCGGCGAATAACCATTCGGTCAAAGTCGGCGTGAATGCCTTTGTCATCGCCCGCGATACCGAAGAAGAAGCCCGCGCCGTGTTGGCCGAGATCATCGACAAGGCCGACCCGGAAGCGGTCAACGCGTTCGGCGACGCGGCCAGACAAGCGGGCAAGGCGTCCCCGGAAGGCGAGGGCAACTGGGCCAAATCGAGCTTTGAAGACCTGGTGCAATACAACGACGGCTTCAAGACCAACCTGATCGGCACGCCGCAGCAGATTGCCGAGCGTATCGTTGCGCTCAAGGCCGTGGGGGTGGATTTGGTGCTGGCGGGTTTCCTGCACTTCCAGGAAGAAGTGGAATACTTCGGCAAGCGCGTGTTGCCGCTGGTGCGTGAGCTGGAGGTCAAGGCCGGCATCAAGCAAGTGGCCTGAGATATTCATTGTGGTGAGCGAGCTTGCTCGCGCTGGAGTGCGCAGCGCTCCCTTGCTTTTGGGGCTGCTACGCAACCCGACGCGAGCAAGCTCGCTCACCCCTGGTTAATCGCACGGCTGTTGTTGCAGGGTCAGCACCTCAAACCCATCCGCCGTCACCGCCACGGTATGTTCCCACTGCGCCGACAGGCTGTTGTCCTTGGTCACCACTGTCCAGCCATCCTTGAGGCTGCGGGTTTTGGCGCTGCCTTGGTTGAGCATGGGTTCAATGGTAAACACCATGCCTTCGCGCAGTTCGAGCCCGGTGCCGGGGCGACCGAAGTGCAGGATCTGCGGCTCTTCATGCATCTGCTTGCCGATGCCGTGGCCGCAATATTCGCGCACCACGCTGTAGCCGTTGGCCTGCGCGTGGCTCTGGATCGCATGGCCGATGTCCCCCAGGCGCGCGCCGGGCCTGACCTGGCGGATGCCGGCCCACATCGCTTCAAATGTCATCTCCACCAGGCGCCTGGCTTTGGGGGCGACGGCGCCGATCATGTACATCTTGCTTGCGTCGGCGATGTAGCCGCCTTTTTCCAGGGTGATGTCGACGTTGATAATGTCGCCGTCCTTGAGCAATTCCCTGGCGCTGGGCATACCGTGGCATACCACCTCGTTGATCGAAGTGTTGATGCAGAACGGGTAGTCGTACTGCCCGAGGCTTGCCGGACGCGCTTTCAACTCGTTGCGGATATAGGCTTCGACGGTGGCGTCCAGTTCCAGGGTGGAACGGCCGGCGGCGACAAAACCGTCAAGCATCGTGAACACCTGGGCCAGCAGGCGCCCCGATTCGCGCATGACGGCCAGTTGAGCGGGCGTCTTGATCATCAACTGCGCCCCCGGATCAGGTCGGGCTTATCCAGCAGCAGTCTGTTGATCAGCTCGTTGTACGGCAGGCTGGGGTTGAGTTCGGCGAGCAGGCCGATCTTGATCCAGAACTCGGCCTGGGCGTTGATGGAGCGATCCATCGCGGCGCTGGCCAGGCGCAATTGTTCGTGTAATTGGTCGGTGATCTTGACGATGCCCATGGGATTCACTGTGCAGGGTTGATATACGAATCGTATATGGTTCGTATGGCGCGCGTAAACCCCGGACGGCGGTGAATTTGCGCAGCCAATATCAACCTTGATAGTTTGCGATATGTTGCGAAAAAGTTGTTGCGCTTAGCCCGGGTTAAATTCAAACACAGGATTAAACGTTTAATCGCCGCCGTTCGACGCTTGTTTAACCGTCTCTTTTAAGTTCAAAGTTTAGTTATATAAAAACTGCCGCAGCCTTATGAGGAAAGGTTACAACGCCAGCGGATTTTGCCGAGTACGCTGGTATTTGAAGGTGCCTTCCAAGGCTGGAAAGCGCTTGCATGACCATAACAATCTGTTGGCAGTCTCAAAAAAAGGAGAGGTTGACCATGCTTTCGGAACTAGAGCTACGCAGCATTATTGAAGGAAGTTTCCTGCCCAAACGGTGCGAATGCACCAAAGCCGAAGATGCTTCGCTGACGATCAAAGTCTACGACGACCGCGACCGTGATCGGGTGGATTTGGAAGTCAAAGGTATCAAGGCTGACCAACTCAACAGCAGTCGAGCCATTTGCAACCTGATCACTGGGTTGCGTGAAGACCTTAGACAGAATCAGGCACCCGCCCAGCAAAGAGCGGGAGGCCGTGCCTACTACTAGGCAGACGCCTGAGGGTGAGTCACCGAAGACCTGTGGGCCTGGATGAAGGCCAGGCCCAATGCGGTTTCTGTTGCCACCGCCAAGAGGATCCCCGGCCCGGCATTACCCGTGATCCACTCGCTGAGGCCGAGCATGGCCAAGACCAGGCAGCCGATCATAAAGCCGGTGCTGATGGCAGACCGTGTGTCACCGGGCGGTGCATGGCGGGCGCGGTAGAGCATGATGCCAATAGCCAGGAACAACGCAGCGTTGCGTCGGGCCACCAGCCCCGTGGCCTGCGCATAGTCGACGCTCCACATCTCCAGGAGCAGTTGCGGGCGTAATCCCCAGATCAGCGCAAGCGCGAAGCAGAGCAGGGCAGTGAAGGTGGCGAGGGGGCGAAAACTCAACGGCATGACGATTCCTTTCGGCCTTAAGACAAGCCCGCGAGAATACGCCTATTCAGGCGGGCTTGCTGTCTGGCGTTCAAGGCTCAATTCTGCAAGCTGCACGCATCGGACAACTTGCGATAGCCCACATCTTCGATTTTCCCAGCCTTGTCCACGAACTTGATATCGGCGTCGATGACCTTGCACTCATCCGTCGATGTTTCGTTCATGGCGATCACATGCTTGATGTTCAGCGGCATGCCGTACTGATACGGCACCGGCTTCTGGTCGTCGGCCTGGGCCAGGCCCGAGGTGGCTGCCAGGGTCAACAGGCCGCCGATCATTAAGGTACGCAGTTTCATGATAGTGCTCCGCAAATGGGTTCGACTTCACTGTCGACCTGCGGGATTAACCATCGATTAATGTGACCCTGGCTGACAAAACCTTCATGAAACGCCCACGTTTTTCAGCCCAGTTGCTGACGGTACGGCAAGTCCGGGCCGGTCTTGGTGCAGGTCAGGGCGGCGGCGCGAATAGCGAAGCCGAGCATCGAGTCGATCTGCTCGCGTGTGAGCTGTTGCAGGCCCTGCACCGAATCCAGTTGCTGCTCGGTCAGCCAGGCAATCAACGCGGCCTGGAAGGTATCACCGGCGCCCACCGTATCGGCCATCACCACCTTGACTGCAGGTTGCGACCACGTGCCGTGCTGGCGGCTGAACACACTGGCGCCATCGCCACCACGGGTCAGGAACACCAGTTGGCAACGGTGTTGCAGCCAGCCTTGCAGCACGCTTTCGGGCGTCTGGTCGGGGTAGAGCAGGTGCAGGTCTTCGTCGCTGACCTTGATCAGGTCGGCATGCTTGACCAGCTCTGCGACGCGGTCGCGCCACAACTGGATGTCCGGTTGCGGGTTGAGGCGCACATTCGGGTCGAGGCTGATCAGGCGCTTGCCGCTTTCGCGCTTGACCAGGTTGAGCAGCGTATCGCCGACCGGCTGCACCACCAGCGAGAACGAGCCGATATGCACGCCGCGAACCTCATCGCCCAGGCTCGGCAGATGCGCCACTTGCAATTGCCGGTCGGCGCAGCCTTCGCCGCGAAAACTGTACTGCGGTGAGCCGTTGGCGCCCACGGCGACCATCGCCAGGGTGGTCGGCGCCGCGAACTCCACCAGGAACTGTTCGCTTACGCCTTCATCCTTGAGCACCTGCAACAGACGACGGCCCAGGTAATCGTTGGAGAGACCGGCGAAAAACCCCGCCTCGATACCCAGGCGGCGCAGGCCCACCGCCACGTTAAACGGCGAACCGCCGGCAATCGCCTTGTAATTGAGCTTGGACGCCAGCCCGCTGGCATCTTCCTCGCTGAAAAAATCGAACAGCGCTTCACCACACACCAGATACATAGTCATTCGCTCTTAAAGGGTTGCCACTTGCTGTTGATAGCGTTCGTAGGCGTGTTGATAGGCACTGACATTGGCCGCCACCGGCAGTGTTCGGCTGGCCGGGTCGACGCTGACGCATTTGTCGCACAGGCTGGCCAGGGATTCGCCGGACTGGCTCCAAGCCGCCTGGATCGCCGCGCCGAGGGCGGCGGCTTCGCTTTGTTCGGTGCAGATCACTTCGGTGTTCATGATATCGGCAACCATCTGTCGCCACACCGGGCTTTTCGAACCGCCGCCGATCAGGCGGATGTGCTGGCTTTGCAGGCCGGTCTGGCGCAGCAGATCGAGGCCGTAACGCAGGCCGAAAGTGGTGCCCTCGACCACGGCGCGGCACAGGTTGGCGCGGGTCAGGTTGGCCATGGTCAGGCCGTGCACGCTGCCGGTGGCGTGGGGCAGGGCGGGCACGCGTTCACCGTTGAGGAACGGCAGCAGGCTCACGCCGTCGGCACCAATCGGGGCCTGCTCGACCAGCGCGTTGAAGGCGCCCAGGTCGAGCTCGAACAATTCGCGAATCACGCTGGTGGCGTTGGTCAGGTTCATGGTGCAGATCAGCGGCAACCAGCCGCCGCTGGATGAGCAGAAGGTCGCCACCGACGCCTGGGGGCTGACGTTGGGCTGGTCGGCGAATGCGTAGACCGTGCCCGACGACCCCAGGCTCATGGTGATCACGCCCGGTGCGATATTGCCGGTGCCGATGGCGCCCATCATGTTGTCGCCACCACCGCTGGCGACGATGGCCGCGGGGTTGATGCCCAAGCGTAAGGCGACCGTCGGCAGAATCGTGCCCACGGCCTGATCGGCTTCGATCAGCTCGGGCACTGCCGCCTCCAGGCGTCCGCTCGGATCAATGTGCCGCAGCAACGCGACGTCCCATTGGCGGCTGCGCACGTTGAAGTAGCCGGTACCCGACGCATCGCCGTATTCGGCGACGGCGCGGCCGGTGAGCCAGTAGTTGAGGTAGTCGTGGGGCAGCAGCACGTGGGCGATGCGCGCGAAGAGGTCCGGGTGTTGTTCGCGGGTCCAGAGCAACTTGGACAGGGTGTAGCCCGGCGCGATGGCCACGCCCAGCCGTTCCAGCGAACCGCGTTCACCGCCAAGGTGTTGCAGCAGGCGCTCATTCTCGGGCGTGGTTTCGGTGTCGCACCACAGTTTGGCCGGGCGCAGCACCTGGCCCTGGTCATCGAGCAAAACCAGCCCGTGCTGCTGGCCGGAAACGCCGATACCGAGGATATCCTGGCCATCCACCCCGGCCTGCTGCAGGGCGCGGTGAGTGGCTTCGGTGAAGGCGTCCAGCCACTCCTGAGTGTGCTGCTCGCGACGGCCGTTGGCGCCGCTGATCAGTGTGTGCGCGGCGGCGCCCAGGCCCAGGACCTTGCCGCTGAAAGCGTCGAGGACGATGGCCTTGGTGCCCTGGGTGCCGCAGTCGATGCCGAGGAACAGGTTTTGCTGGGTCATGATGATTTGCTCAGCAGTATTGTTTTTAGGATTGGCAATACAGTCAATATGTGGGAGGGGGCTTGCCCCCGATAGCGATGGGTCAGTGAAGGATATTTGACTGACACACCGCCATCG